>JAJTBK010000329.1 GCA_021286965.1 Comamonadaceae bacterium
CCTTCTTGGTGGCGGCGCTGGGGGTCACGGCGGGCGCAGCGGGCGCTTTCTTCGTCGCCGCCGGGGCTTTGCTGGCGGTGGTGGCTTTGGCGGCGGCTTTTTTCGCCGGTGTCGCCACTACCTTGGCCGGTGCGGCGGCCTTCTTTACGGCAGCAGCCTTGGGGGCGGCAGCGGCTTTTTTTGCCGCCGGCGCGGCCTTCGGGGCGGCGGCCTTCTTCACCGCTGGCGCAGCTTTCTTCGCGGCGGCGGTTTTTTCTACCGGGGCATCTGCCTTGGGGGCGGCGGCCTTTTTGGTGGGGGCGGCTTTTTTGGCGGCGGTTTTGCTTGCGGTTGCCATGGTCTTCTCCGGGGCGGGTGGCGGGGAGCGCTTCATGCCGGTGTGGCGTGAGGCGATCCATGGTCACGGGCAGGGGCGACCGCGACCATGGATGGGGTGGCCCCCTGGGCGCCTGCAGGCGCCCAGGGGGAGGATGGGGGAGCCATGGCCGTGTGCAGCATCAATCCCAGGACAGGGCCCCGCCCGATTGGTACTCGATGACGCGCGTTTCGAAGAAGTTACGCTCCTTCTTCAGGTCGATCATCTCGCTCATCCAGGGGAAGGGGTTTTCTTCGTTGGGAAACAGTGCGTCCAGTCCGATCTGGGTGGCACGGCGGTTGGCGATATAGCGCAGGTAGCCCTTGAACATGGAGGCGTTGAGGCCGAGCACGCCGCGTGGCATGGTGTCTTCGGCGTAGCGGTATTCCAGATCGACGGCCTGGTGGAACAAGGCGGTGATCTCGGCCTTGAATTCGGCCGTCCAGAGGTGGGGGTTTTCCAGCTTGAGTTGGTTGATGAGGTCGATGCCGAAGTTGCAGTGCATGGACTCGTCGCGCAGGATGTACTGGTACTGCTCGGCGGCGCCGACCATCTTGTTTTGTCGCCCCAGCGCCAGAATTTGCGTGAAGCCGACGTAGAAGAACAACCCCTCCATCAGGCAGGCGAAGACGATCAGGCTCTTGAGCAGGGTCTGGTCGGTCTCGGGGGTGCCGGTTTTGAAGCCGGGGTCCATGATGGCGTCGATGAACGGGATCAGGAACTCGTCCTTGGCGCGGATGGATTCGACCTCGTTGTAGGCGTTGAAAATTTCGCCCTCGTCCAGGCCCAGCGACTCGACGATGTACTGGTAGGCGTGGGTGTGGATGGCCTCTTCAAACGCCTGGCGCAGCAGGAACTGGCGGCATTCGGGCGCGGTGATGTGGCGGTAAGTGCCGAGTACGATGTTGTTTGCGGCCAGCGAGTCGGCGGTGACGAAGAAGCCCAGGTTGCGCTTGACGATGCGGCGCTCGTCCTCGGTCAGGCCGTTGGGGTCTTTCCAGAGCGCGATGTCGCGCGTCATGTTCACCTCTTGCGGCATCCAGTGGTTGGCGCACGTGGCAAGGTATTTTTCCCAGGCCCATTTGTACTTGAAGGGCACCAGCTGGTTGACGTCGGTCTGGCCGTTGATGATGCGCTTGTCGGCAGCGTTCACGCGCCGCTGTGTGTTGGCCTGGGGCTGGGCGGCGCTGGCGTGGGGGCCGCTTGCCGGCACGGCGCTGGCAAGGGTGGGTTTGGCTTCTTCGTCCCAGTTCAACATAGGTCTTCCAATGCGTTCGGATTATGGGTTCAGTGCTGCAAAAAGAAAAGCACTGCAGCGTTATCTGGCAAGGTTTTTTCAGGGGGTGGCCTGGTTTTTGGCCGCCTCCGTGCAGGGCTTTGTGGGGCTTATTGGCAGGCTTCGCAACCGGGGTCGTCGAGGGCGCAGAACTTGACGTCCGTGGCCGCCACGTCAGGTGCTGGCGTGTGCTGCGCGACGGCGTTGAGCTGGCGCTTGTTGACGGTGCTCATCTCCACGTGCGTGGCGCTTTGCGTGCGCAGGTAGTAGGTGGTCTTGAGGCCGCGCACCCAGGCCAGCTTGTAGGTCTCGTCGAGCTTCTTGCCCGATGCGCCGGCCATGTAGATGTTCAGGCTCTGCGCCTGGTCGATCCACTTTTGCCGGCGCGAGGCGGCCTCGACCAACCAGCGTGGCTCGACCTCGAACGCCGTGGCGTAGAGCGCCTTGAGTTCGGGCGGCACACGGTCGATGGGTTGCAGCGAGCCCTTGAAGTGCTTGAGGTCCATGACCATGACCTCGTCCCACAGGTTCAGGCGCTTCAAGTCTTGCACCAGGTAGTGGTTGACGACGGTGAACTCGCCCGAGAGGTTGGACTTGACCGAGAGGTTGCCGAACGAGGGCTCGATCGAGGCATCGACGCCGACGATGTTGGAGATGGTGGCGGTGGGCGCAATGGCGACGCAGTTGGAGTTGCGCATCCCGTCGCGGGCGATTTTGGCGCGCAGCGCCTGCCAATCGAGCTGCTGGCTGCGATCGACCTCGACATAGCCGCCGCGC
>JAJTBK010000554.1 GCA_021286965.1 Comamonadaceae bacterium
CCAACAAAGCCTCTACCATCGCCGCACTAAATTTTTGAGGAGTGGCGATGGCCTGGATGCAGTGGAACGAACGCCCGGCGCAGGCGCTGGCAAATGGCGGGGTCATCGGCCCCGATGAGCGCCTGCCCTGGGGGCAGACCGGGTTGATGGGGGTGCAGCACGTCATCGCCATGTTCGGCTCGACGGTGCTCGCGCCCATCCTCATGGGCTTCGACCCCAACCTGGCGGTGTTCATGAGCGGCATTGGCACGCTGATCTTCTTTCTCATCACCGGCGGCAAGGTGCCGAGCTACCTGGGCTCGTCGTTCGCCTTCATCGGCGTGGTGATTGCCGCCACCGGCTACGCCGGCCAGGGGCCGAACGCGCACATCGGCCTGGCGCTGGGCGGCATCATCGCCTGCGGCGCGGTGTACGCCGGCGTCGGTCTGGTGGTGCAGCTGATTGGCACCGGCTGGATCGAGCGCTTCATGCCGCCGGTGGTCACGGGGGCGGTGGTGGCGGTGATTGGCCTGAACCTGGCGGCCATCCCCATCAAGAACATGGCGGCGAGCAATTTCGACAGCTGGATGCAGGCGCTGACCTTCGTCTGTGTCGCCCTGGTGGCGGTGTTTACGCGCGGCATGGTGCAGCGCCTGTTGATCCTCGTCGGCCTGGTTTTGGCGAGCCTGGCCTACGCGCTGTGCACCAACGGCCTGGGCTGGGGCAAGCCGGTGGACCTGTCGGGCGTGGCCGCTGCGGCCTGGCTGGGCGTGCCGCAGTTCCACGCGCCGCAGTTCAGCGCCCCGGCCATGCTGCTGATCGTGCCGGTGGTCATCATCCTGGTGGCCGAGAACCTGGGCCACATCAAGGCCGTGACGGCGATGACGGGCAAGAACCTCGACCCCTACATGGGCCGCGCCTTCATTGGCGACGGCATCGCCACCATGGTCAGCGGCGCCGCTGGCGGCACGGGCGTGACGACCTACGCCGAGAACATCGGCGTCATGGCGGCCACGCGCATCTATTCGACGGCGGTGTTCCTGGTGGCCGGGCTGCTGGCGATTGCGCTGGGCTTTAGCCCCAAGTTCGGCGCCCTCATCCAGGCCATTCCGCTGCCGGTGATGGGCGGCGTCTCCATCGTCGTCTTTGGCCTGATCGCCATTGCCGGCGCCAAGATCTGGGTAGACAACCGCGTCGATTTTTCGCAGAACAAGAACCTGATCGTCGCCGCCATCACCCTCATCCTGGGCACGGGCGAGTTCACGCTCAAGTTTGGCGACTTTGCCCTCGGCGGCATCGGCACCGCCACCTTTGGCGCGATTGCGCTCTACGCCTTGCTCGATCGTGAATAATGTTATGCATACAAAGCAAATCCACATTACACCGGGCTGACAAAATACGGTGATCTCGGTCATTACGGGTTAACCCTGGAGATACCACCAAGCCGCAGTAGCATCGCGTTTTTTCGAGAGCGATTGGAGACAACCATGGCCCTGGCAGAGCGCGTGCGCTACGCAGATTTCTTGTCCCGCTGCATGAGCGCCGAGCAGGCGGCGCAGCTGGTGGCCCCTGGTGCCACCGTGGGCCTGAGCGGTTTTACCGGCGCCGGTTACCCCAAGGCGTTGCCGCAGGCGATTGCGGCGCGCGCGCGCGCCGAGCACGCCGCCGGCCGGCCCTACCAGATCAAGGTCTGGACGGGGGCCTCGACCGCACCCGAGGTCGATGGCGCGCTCGCCGAGGCCGGCGCCATGGCGCAGCGCCTGCCGTTCAACTCCGACCCCAAGGCGCGTGCGCAAATCAACGCCGGCAGCATCGACTACATCGACATGCACCTGTCGCACGTCGCGCAGCAGGCCTGGTTCGGCTTTCTGGGCAAGATGGATGTGGCCATCGTCGAGGTCGCGGGCATCACTGCCGACGGCCTGCTGATTCCCTCCACAGCGGTGGGCAACAACAAGACCTGGCTGGAGATTGCCGACAAGGTCATCCTGGAGGTGAACACGGCGCTGCCGGCGCAGCTCGAAGGGATGCACGACATCTACTACGGCACCGCCCTGCCGCCCCGGCGCGTGCCCATCAGCCTGACGCACGCCGACAACCGCATCGGCGAGCCCTACCTCAAGGTCGATCCGGCCAAGGTGGTGGCGATTGTGCAGACGCACAGCCTCGATCGGGACAACCGTTTTTCTGAGCCCGATGCCACCTCGCAGCGCATTGCGGCGCACATCATTGACTTTTTGGCGCACGAGACGCGCCACGGCCGCCTGCCGCGCCAGATGCTGCCGATCCAGTCGGGCGTGGGCAACGTCGCCAACGCCGTGCTCGCCGGCCTGCAGGACAGCCCGTTCGAGAAGCTGCTGGGCTTTACCGAGGTGCTGCAGGACGGGATGCTGGCGCTGCTCAAGAGCGGCAAGATGGCGCGCGCCTCGGCGACGGCGATCTCGCTCTCGCGGGCGGCCTACGCCGATTTTGTGGACAACCTCGACTTTTACCGCGAGCGCATCATCCTGCGCCCGCAGGAGATCAGCAACCACCCCGAGCTGGTGCGCCGCCTGGGCATCATCGCCATGAACGCCATGATCGAGGTGGACATCTACGGCAACGTCAACTCCACCCACCTCATGGGCAGCAGCATGATGAACGGCATCGGCGGCTCGGGCGACTTTGCGCGCAACGGCTACCTGTCGTTCTTCGTCACGCCCTCGGTCGCCAAGGACGGCGCCATCAGCTGCCTCGTGCCCATGGTCTCGCACGTGGACCACACCGAGCACGACACGCAGATCATCGTCACCGAGCAGGGCCTGGCGGACCTGCGCGGCCTGTCGCCGCGCCAGCGCGCGCAGGCCCTCATCGCCAACTGCGCCCACCCCGACTGGCGCCCGCTGCTGCAGGACTACTTTGACCGCGCGCGGCAACAAGGCGCGCAGCACACCCCGCACCTGCTGGGCGAGGCGCTGTCCTGGCACCAGCGCTACCTGGACAGCGGCAGCATGAAGCCGGCGTGATCAGTGCGCCAGGGGGCGAAAGCCCGGGTCGTCGAAGTAGCGTGCGTAGTCGTCGAGCGCCTGGACGACGCTGACGGCGCCGGCGCGCGCCGCCTTCGGGTGCTTGGATGCGCCGGACATGGCCTGCGCACCGTCGAGCAGCCGGGCCACGAGCAGGTGCAGCTGCGCATCGGCCTCGGCCGGCAGCTGGCATTGGGCGACGATGTCGGCCACGGCGCGCTCGACTTCGCCGCCCAGGCGCACGTAATCGGCTGCTGGCAGGCGCCGGGCGTGGATCGCCTCCAGGGCCCCGGCCATCTGCCCGCGCAGCTGGCCCATGGCCTGGCGCAGGGGGGCATCGGTGGCCCATTTCTGCCCGGCGTTCAGATGCAGCCGGGATGCTGCGCCGTGGTCATGGCCGTGGTCGTGGGCGGGGGCGGGGGCGCCAGCGGCCAGGCCCGGGGCGCTGACGCCGGCCAGAACGGCGGCGAGCACGGCGGCGAGGATGGTGCGTGGTGGCATGGTGGACTCCTTCAGGCGGGGGTGGAAAAAGCGGGGGGCCGGCCCTCGCCGGCTTCCTCGTGCGTCACGCCATCGCGGATGTGGTAGATGCGGCGGAACGTGGGGATGATTTTTTCGTCGTGCGTGACGACGATGATGGCCGTCTGGTACTGCTGCGCCATGGTGTTGAGGATGCGTACCACGCCCAGGGCGCGCTCGCTGGCGAGCGGCGCCGTCGGCTCGTCGGCCAGGATCACGGGCGGGCGGTTGACCAGGCCGCGCGCAATCGCCACGCGCTGCTGCTCGCCGCCCGAGAGCTGGCTCGGCTGGGCACGGGCGCGGTGCTGCACGTCCAGCGCCGTCAGCAGCTCGAGCGCGCGCGCGCGCGCCTGGCCGTTGGGCAGGCCCGCCAGCATGGGCAGCAGGGCGACGTTGTCGGTCACGTCCAGGAACGGGATCAGGTACGGCGCCTGGAAGACGAAGCCGATCTTGTCGCGGCGCAGCGCGCGCAGGTCGCGCACCTTCCAGCCCTGGTCGTAGATCGTCTGCCCGCCCAGCGTCATGCGCCCGGCGGTGGGGTCGATGACCGCGCCCAGGCATTTGAGCAGCGTGCTCTTGCCCGAGCCCGAGGGGCCGATCAGGCCCACGACCTCGCCCGGGGCGACGTGCATGTTCACGTCCTTGAGTGCGAACACGGCGGTGTCGCCCTGGCCGTAGCGCTTGCTCAGGCCCTCGATGCGGATGCCGCCGGCCGTGGCGGGCACAGGTGTGGACATGGTGTCAGCCTCCAATCGCCTCGGCCGGGTCGATGCGCAGCGCCACGCGGATGGCGACCACGCTGGCGAGCGCGCAGATGCCGAGCACGGCGGCAAAGCCGGTCAGCGCGTCCTGCGGAAGCAGCAGCACGTACTTGGGAAACAGCGGTGCGGCGAAGGTGGCGCTGACCTTGCCGACGGCAAAGCCGATCACGCCCAGCGTCAGCGCCTGCTGCAAGATCATGGCGGCGATGGTGCGGTTCTTGGTGCCGATGAGCTTGAGCACGGCGATCTCGCGGATTTTGTCCATGGTCAGGGTGTAGATGATGAAGGCGACGATGGCGGCGCTCACCAGCGCCAGGATGGCCAGGAACATGCCGATCTGCCGCGCCGAGGTGGCGATCAGCTTGCTGACCAGAATTTCCTGCATCTGCGCGCGGCTGTACACCGTCAGGCGCTGGCTGCGGGTGATCTCCTGGGCCAGCGCCTGCAGGTCGGCGCCCGGGGCGGCGCGCAGCAGCACGGCGTTGACGCTGCTGCTGCTGGCCTGGGAGGCATTGACGGCGTCGAGCAGGCCCGGCACGCCCGGGCGGTTGAAGGCCGGGTTGGCGCCGGTGCGCGCACGCTGCTGCCACAGGGCGTCGTTGTCCTTGAGGAACTGCGCCTGCTGCGCGTCCTTGAGCGGGATGAAGACCATCGGGTCGCCGCTGGAGGAGACCATGCGCCGCGTCAGCCCGACCACGGTATAGGGGTTGCGCCGGATGGTGATGACCTCGCCCAGCGCCAGGCCGCTGGCGACGTCGGCCACGGCCTCGTAGTGCCCGCGCGTGAGGTGGCGCCCGGCCACCAGGTGGCGCGGCCAGCCGGGCGCGCCCCAGGCCGGGCCGGGGGAGATGCCGACCACCATCGCGCGCACGTCGCGGCCCTCGTCTTTGCGCACCTGCATGGTGAAGTAGGTGACGTTGGCGAGCTCGGCCACGCCTGCCATGGCGCGCAGTGCGCGCCAGCTGTCGTCGGCCACGTTCGATGCCTCGGCATACGGGCCGAGCGTGCCCTGCTGCACCACCCACAGGTCGGCGCCGCTGTTGTCCAGCAGCGCCTGGCCGTCGTCCACCATGCCCCGGTAGACGCCGGCCATGACCAGCGTGACGCCAATCAGCAGCCCCAGGCCGATGCCGGTGAAGACGAACTTGCCCCAGCTGTGCAGGATGTCGCGCCCGGCGAGCGAGATCATGGCGTGCCCGGCTGCAGCTGTGCGACGACGTGGGTGCGGCTGCCCGCGTGCAGCGGCTTGTCGCTGTAGACGACGATGCGCGCCCCGGCCTCCAGGCCCTGCAGCACCTGCACCTGGCCGTCGAGGTCGGCGCGGCCGGTGGTGATGGGCAGAAAGCGCAGGCGGCCATCCTCGGCGCGCTGCCAGACGCCGCGCTGCCCGCCCTGGCGCTGCACGGCGGCGGCCGGGATGACGGCGCCAGGCGGCAGCGGCGCCAGGTCGAGCGTGACTTCGGCGAGCTCGCCCAGCGGTGGCAGCGGCTGGGGCGGGCGGGTGAACGCCACCTTGGCCAGCAGCTCCTCGGTCACGGCGTCGGCCTTGGGTTCGACGCGCAGCACGCGCCCGGCCAGCGGCGCACCAGGGCGCGAGCGCAGGGCAATGTGCGCCGCCAGCCCGGGGGTCAGGCCCTGGGCGCTGACCTGGTCCAGGCGCAGCTGGATCCACAGGCTCTCGGGCGGCACCACCTCCAGCACCGCCTGGCCGGCGACCACGGTGCTGCCGGGCTCGGCCTCGCGGGCGGTGACGATGCCGTCCTGCGGCGCCACCAGGCGCAGGTGGCCGTGCTGGGCCTGCAGCGCCATCAGTTCGGCCTGCAGGCGCTGCTGCTCCTCGTGCGCGGCGGCCAGGGCGGCGTCGGCCACGGCCAGCTCCTGCTGGCGGGTGGCGTGCAGCTCCTCGCTGGTGGCGCGTGCGGCCCACAGCTGGGCGTAGCGCTGCGCCTGGGTGGCGGCGAAGGCGCGCCGCGCCTGGGCCTCGCGCACGCTCGCCTGCACGCGCTGCACCGCCGCCTGCTGGGCGCGGATGCGCGCTTGCAGATCGACCGGGTCCATGCTCCCCAGCACCTGGCCGGCGCGCACGCTGTCGCCCACGTCCACGTGCAGCTGCAGTACGCGTCCGGCCAGCGTCGGGCCGATGCGAAAGCTCTGGCGCGCCTGCACCGTGCCGACGCCATAGAGCGCCGGGCGCAGGGCCAGGTGGCGCACCTCGACCTCGGTCACGGCCACCGGGGCCAGGGGGCCGGCGCGCAGGGCGACGTAGCCCAGCAGCGCGCCCAGCGCGAGCAGCACGGCCCACAGGCCCAGGCTGCGGCGTTGCGGCCAGGCCCACGTCATGGCTGTGCTCCGTGGGCCGGGGCGGCGGCAATGGCGCGCCGGTACAGCGCCCACGCCGCCGGTGCCTGGGCCCGCAGCTGCTGCACGTCGCCGGCGAGCAGCGATTGCATGACCAGGCCCTGCACCGTGCCGACGAACAGCAGGGCCGCCGCCTGGAGATCCAGGTCGGGCGCCACCTGGCCCTGCGCCTGGCCCTGTTGCAGCCAGTGCAGCAGGCGCTGCTGGTAGTGGCGCAGCAGCGCCTGCACGGCGCGCTTGGGGGCCGTCATCTCGGCGCGCTGCAGCTCGCCGAACAGCAGGCGCGGCACGCCCGGGTGCGCGGCGACGAAGCCGGTGTGGGCCAGGAACACCGCCTCCAGTGCCGCCAGCGGCTGGCCCTGCGCCAGTGCCGGGGCGGCGGCGTCGTCGATGCGTGCCAGCAGGCGCTCGGCGACCCAGGCCATGACGGCTTCGAGGATCGCCTCCTTGCTCGGGAAGTGCTTGAACAGCGCCCCCTGCGTGACACCCATGTGGCGGGCGATGGTGGTGGTGCTGATGTCGCTCGGGTGCTGCTGCGCGGCCAGCTGCAGCACGGCATCGACGGTGGCGGCGCGGCGCGCGTCGGCACTCAGGTATTTGGCGGTGGGCTCGGGGGACATGGGACTGAAAGATAGTGACTTATTACTATCTTGTCAACGCCGAACCCAGGCCCCCTGTCGTGTGCTATTAAAAAAAGAGCTGCTAGCGCAAGCAGGGCGTGCGCTGGCAGCTGTTTTTACACAAAGCGCCCGCTGCTGCCGAGCACGCCCAGGTCGAGAAAGCGCGAGCCGACGTAGGGCGGCTGGCCGGCGTAGTCAACGGCAAAGCCGCCGAGGTTGAGCTTTTTGATGCCCGCCAGGGCCGCGTTCAGGCGCTGCGCGTTCGGGTCGCGGCCGGCGCGCTCCAGGCCCTCGGCGAGCACGCGGGTGTTGACGTAGGCCTCCAGGCTGCCCTGGCTGAATTCTTCCTGCCCGCTGGCGCGCATGGCGCTTTGGTAGTCGCGCACCAGCTGCAGCTTGGCGCGGTGCGGGTCGGGCACCACCATCGACAGGGCAATGCCGCTGGCATCCTCGCCCAGGGGCTTCAAGCTGTCGCTCGGCAGGGTGGGGCTGATGCCGGCGAGCAGCACGCCCGCCGCGCTCTTGCGCAGGCCGCGCACCAGGCCGACGGAGACGGTGCCGGCCGTGGCCAGCAGCACGGCCGCCGGGCGCGCCGCCGCCACCTGGGTGACGATGGCGGCGAGGTTCTTGCCGTCGGTGGCCACGCTCGCCTGCAGCGCCGGCTGCTGGCCCTGCGCCTGCAGGGCGCGGCTGGCGTCGGCCAGCATTTCCTGGCCGTAGCTGTTGTCCTGGTAGACGATGGCGATGTTTTTCAGCCCCATCTCCGTCAGGCGCTGCACCAGGCGCACGATTTCGTCGCTGTAGCTGGCGCGCACGTGAAAGACGTTGCGCTGGTTTTTGCGCAGCGAGAGCGCGCCCGAGACGGGCGCAACGTAGGGGATGCCGGCCTCCTGCACCAGCGGCAGCAGGGCCTGGTTGGTGGGCGTGCCAAAGCACGAGAGCAGGGCCAGCACGTCGTCTTGCGCCAGGAGCTTTTTCACGTTGGCGGCGGCGCGCTCGGGCAGGTAGGCGTCGTCGAGCAGCTGCAGCTGCAGCGGCCGGCCATGGATGCCGCCCCGGGCGTTGATCTGCGCCATGGCGGCCTCGGTGCCGCGCTGGATGTCGATGCCCGAACTCGCCAGCGGCCCGCTGGTGGGGGCGGTGCAGCCGATGGTGATGGCTTTGTCTTGCGCCCGCACGGGGGGGCACAGGGCGGCAGCAGAACAGGCGGCGAGGGAGACGAACTGACGGCGTTGCATACGGAAACTCACATCCAAAAGCGCAAAAAACCAAAGCCCCGCGTTGTCGCCTGCGCAACAACCGAGGCCCTCCGGTATTCAAATAATATGAATACGAACGGTCATTCTAGAAACCGGGCATTACGCCAAACTGTCCCGCAAGTTCCCCCCTTTGGAAGGAGACACCCCCATGACGATTTGGAACCACGACCTGACCCTGGAGCAGCTCAACGCCTGGAGCGAGGGCTGCGCCGTCTCGCACCTGGGCATCGAGTTCACCGAGATCGGCGCCGACTACCTGCGCGCGCGCGTGCCGGTGGATGCGCGCACCAAGCAGCCCTACGGCCTGCTGCACGGCGGCGTGAGCGTGGTGCTCGCCGAAACCCTGGGCTCGGTCGGCGCCGCCTGCGCCTGCCCGGCGGGGCACAAGGCGGTGGGGCTCGATATCAACGCCAACCACCTGCGCGCAGCCACCAGCGGCTGGGTCACGGGCACGGCGCGGCCGGTGCACATCGGCAAGAGCACCCAGGTGTGGCAGATCGACATGGTCAACGACGCCGGCGAGATGACCTGCGTCTCGCGCATCACCATGGCCATCCTCGCGCCCAAGGGGAACAAATTGGGGTCAGATTCCAATTAATCGTCGATTAATTGGAATCTGACCCCAATTTGTTGAACCCCAATTTATTCTTCCTCCAAGCGCTTGAGCCGCTCGCTGTGCCAGTAGACCTCGGCGCCGCCGTCCATGCGGTTGAGCACGCGCGCGAGCACGAACAGCAGGTCTGAGAGGCGGTTGAGGTACTGGCGCGGGCCGGCGCGCATGGTTTCGGTGGCTTGCAGCGCGACCACGGCGCGCTCGGCGCGGCGCGCCACGGTGCGGCAGACATGGGCCTGGGCGGCGGCGCGCGTGCCCGCTGGCAGGATGAATTCCTGCAGGCGCGGTAGCTGCGCGTTGTACTGCGCCAGCGCCTGGTCGAGCTGCAGCAGGGCGCTGTCCTGCAGCAGCGCAAAGCCCGGCATGGCGAGCTCGCCGCCGAGGTTGAAGAGCTGGTGCTGGATGTCGATCAGCAGCTCGCGCACCTCGGGCGGCAGCGGCTCGCACAGCAGCAGGCCGAGGTGCGAGTTGAGCTCGTCCACGTCACCCATGGCGTGCGGGCGGCCACTGTTCTTGGATACCCGGGTGTTGTTGCCCAGGCCGGTGCTGCCGTCGTCGCCGGTGCGGGTGGCAATTTGAGAGAGGCGATTACCCATGAGAAGCTCCTTATGCATGGAGGTATTGCACTTCGGCATTGGACGCTATCAAGGGTAAACCCTAGGATTGCGCCCATGCCCCATGTCGGGGCGCCGTAACGAGGAATTTCACCATGACCAGCATTGCCCATCCCCATTCCCTGCAGATTCCGGCAGGCGTGGCCGGTGTGGAGCGCATCGCCGCTGCCCTGCGCAGCCTGCTGCCAGCGCGCCGCGCCGCTGCGGCCCCGGCCCCGGTGGTCAATACCCTGCTGCAGCAAGAGCGCGCCGAGGCCGCCCTGGCCCGCGCCACGCTGGGCATTGCGGTCAGCAATATCCGCCGCTACGACTGAAGCCGACCGTACCGGCGCCCGCATGGGCGTTAATAAAAACGATAGCTGCCAGCGCTTACCCTGTCTGGTTTTGATGGTGTTTTCCATCTGAAACCAAGGCGGAGCAAGCGCTGGCAGCTATCGTTTTTTTATGCCTGCCCCCGCAGGGGCAGGCGCTGCCAGGGGTTTAGCCCAGGCGTTTTTCCAGCGCGGCCTTGGTGGCCAGCAGCTCTTGCGGCAGGCGGTAGGCGAGCTTGTCGAAGTGTTCGGCGTGCAGCTTGAACTCTTCCTGCCAGGCGGCCTGGTCGATGCTGGTGACGGTGTTGAATTGCGCGGCAGAGAAGTCCAGGCCGGTCCAGTTGATCTCGGCGTACTGCGGCGCGATGCCGAACATGGTGTCCTGGCCCTGCGCCTTGCCTTCGATGCGGTCGATCATCCACTTGAGCACGCGCATGTTCTCGCCGTAGCCGGGCCAGACGAACTTGCCGTCTTCGCCCTTGCGGAACCAGTTGACGCAGTAGATGCGCGGCAGCGTCGCGCCCTGCGCCTGCAGCTTGGCGCCCAGGCTGAGCCAGTGCTGGAAGTAGTCGCTCATGTTGTAGCCCATGAAGGGCAGCATGGCGAAGGGGTCGCGGCGCACCACGCCTTGCGCGCCAAAGGCGGCGGCGGTGGTTTCAGAGCCCATGGTGGCGGCCATGTACACGCCCTCGGTCCAGGTGCGTGCCTCGGTCACCAGCGGAACGGTGGTGGAGCGGCGGCCGCCGAAGATGAAGGCGTCGATCTGCACGCCCGCCGGGTCGTCCCAGGCGGGGTCGAGCGCCGGGTTGTTGGTGGCGGCGACGGTAAAGCGTGCGTTCGGGTGCGCGGCCTTGGCGCCGGTTTCCTTGGCGATCTGCGGCGTCCAGTCGCGGCCCTGCCAGTCGATCAAATGATCGGGCAGCTTGCCCTGGTCTTTTTCCATGCCTTCCCACCAGACGTCGCCGTCGTCGGTCAGGGCGACGTTGGTGAAGATTACGTCCTTGTTCAGGCTGGCCATGCAGTTGGGGTTGGTCAGCGTGTTCGTGCCCGGGGCGACGCCGAAGTAGCCGGCCTCGGGGTTGATGGCGCGCAGCGTGCCGTCGGCCTGGGGCTTGACCCAGGCGATGTCGTCGCCAATGGTGGTGACCTTCCAGCCGGCAAAACCGGCCTCGGGCGGCACCAGCATGGAGAAGTTGGTCTTGCCGCAGGCGCTGGGGAAGGCGCCGCCGATGTGGTATTTCTTGCCCTGGGGCGAGGTCACGCCCAGGATCAGCATGTGCTCGGCCAGCCAGCCCTGGTCGCGGCCCATGGTCGAGGCGATGCGCAGCGCCAGGCATTTTTTGCCCAGCAGCGCGTTGCCGCCGTAGCCCGAGCCGTAGCTCCAGATCTCGCGCGTCTCGGGGTAGTGCACGATGTACTTGACTTTGGGGTTGCAAGGCCAGCTGGTGCTGTCTTGTTCGCCAGCCGCCAGGGGCGCGCCCACGGTGTGCATACAGGGCACGAATTCGCCATCCATGCCCAGCACGTCGTACACCGCCTTGCCCATGCGCGTCATCAGCTTTTGGTTGACGGCGACGTAGGCGCTGTCGGTCAGCTCGATGCCGATGTGGGCAATGTCGCTGCCCAGCGGGCCCATGGAGAAGGGCACGACGTACATCGTGCGCCCGGCCATGCAGCCGTCAAACAGGGGCGCCAGGGTGGCGCGCATCTCGGCCGGGTCGGCCCAGTTGTTGGTCGGGCCGGCGTCTTCCTTCTTGGCGCTGCAGATGAAGGTGCGGTCTTCCACGCGCGCCACGTCCGACGGGTCGGAGCAGGCCAGGAAGCTGCCCGGGCGCTTGGCGGGATTGAGCTTTTTGAAGCTGCCGGCATCAACCAGCAGCTGGCACAGGCGGTCGTACTCGTCCTGGCTGCCGTCGCACCAGTGGATGGCGGCGGGCTTGCACAGCGCGGCCATCTCGGCCACCCAGGCGACGATCTTGGGGTTTTTGACGTAGGCGGGGGCCTGGATGGCCAGGCCGGCGGCGGGTGCGTTCATCGGAGCGTCCTCAAGTTGAAAAACCATTTTTTCAAAGGCCGCGCACCGCACGAGAGGAGGTGGCTTTTGAAAAAACGGCTCACTGTCACGCCGACAGAACCGATGATTTTATGAAACCACGCTGAAACTGTGTTGCCGTATGCTGGTAAATCTATGCAAACGATGCATGTGGTTATGCATCGTTTGCGCGGTGACGCCGCCGCTCAGTGGTGCTCGGCCTGCATTCCGGCGGCGCGCAGCTGCGCCAGCACCTGCTGCACGTGCGCCTGGCCGCGCGTTTGCAGCACCAGTTCGATCTCGACGTTCTGCGCCGCCAGCATGGTGAAGGCGCGCTGGTGGTGCACTTCCTCGATGTTGGCGCCCGCCGCCGCCACCGTCGATCTGTGGCGCACCACCTACGTCCACCCGCTCGCCGGGCCGGAG
>JAJTBK010000560.1 GCA_021286965.1 Comamonadaceae bacterium
GCGCTGATGAACAGGGCGCTGGCGGCCAAAATGACCTTGAATCCATGCTCGCCGCCGCGCGCCCCGCAGGCGCCGGTGCCGAGGGCCAGCGCTGCGGCCTGATTGCCATCGTCGGCAAGCCCAACGTCGGCAAGTCCACGCTCATGAACGCGCTGGTGGGGCAAAAAATCTCCATCACCAGCCGCAAGGCGCAGACCACGCGCCACCGCATCACGGGCATCCGTACCCAGGGGGCGACGCAGTTCGTCTTCGTCGATACGCCGGGCTTTCAAACCCGGCACAGCACGGCGCTGAACAAATCGCTGAACAAGACCGTGATGGGCGCCATTGGTGACGTCGATCTGATCCTGTTCGTGGTCGAAGCCGGCAGCTTCACCCCGGCCGACGCCAAGGTGCTCTCCCTGTTCAAGCCTGGCATCCCGACGCTGCTCATTGCCAACAAGCTCGACACCATCCACCGCCGTGCCGAGATTGCGCCCTGGCTGCAAGAGATGCAGCACCGGCACGCGTTCACCGAATTCGTGCCCATGTCGGCCAAGAACAAGGGCGACATCGAGCGTCTGTTCGGCATTTGCGAAAAATACCTGCCCGAGCAGCCCTGGATGTACGCCGAGGACGAGCTCACCGACCGCAGCGAGAAATTCCTTGCCAGCGAAACGGTGCGCGAAAAACTCTTTCGCTTCACCGGCGACGAGCTGCCCTACACCTCCACCGTGGTGATCGACAAGTTCGACGAGGAAAAGAGCAAGCAGTACAAGCGCTTCATCCGCATCGCGGCAACAATAGTCGTCGAGCGCGACGGCCACAAGGCCATGGTGATCGGCGAGAAGGGCGAAAAGCTCAAGCGCATCAGTACCGAAGCGCGCCAGGAGCTGGAAAAACTCATGGACGCCAAGGTGTTCCTGGAAGTCTGGGTCAAGGTGCGCTCCGGCTGGGCCGACGACGAAGCCCGCGTACGCTCCTTCGGTTACGAATGATTTTGGCTCCAAGCGCTTACCAGGTAAGCGCGAGCAGCTATTAAAGGGATAGCAAAACAATGGCTGCGCGCCGCATCACCGACGAGCCGGCCTTTGTTCTGCACAGCTACCCCTGGAGCGAATCGAGCCTGATCCTCGAAGTCTTCACGCGCCGCCATGGCCGCGTTGCGCTGGTTGCCAAGGGGGCGAAAAAGCCCAGCTCCAACTTCCGCCCCGTGCTGCTGCCACTGCAGCCGCTGCGCCTGGGCTATAGCCAGACGGCGGGGCAGGGCGAGATCCACACCCTCAAGGGCGCGGAATGGGTGGGCGGCCACGTCATGCCCACGGGCGACGCGCTGCTCGCCGGCCTGTACCTCAACGAGCTGCTGCTGCGCCTGCTGGCGCGCGACGACGAGCACCCGGCGCTGTTCGACACCTACGCCGGCGTGGTGCGCGTGCTCGCCGGCGAACATGGCGAAGCCCTGGAGCCCGTGCTGCGCGCCTTCGAGCTGCTGCTGCTGCGCCACCTCGGCCTGCTGCCCGAACTCGACAGCGAAACCCAGACCCAATCGCCCCTGCAGCCCGGCGCCCGCTACCAGCTCACGCCCGAGGCCGGCCTGTGCCGCGCCGCCGCCGGCGAGCGCGCCGCCCTGGCCGCCAGCAGCTGGCAGGCGCTGCAGCAGGCCCTGGCCGTGCGCCAGGACTATCCTGCCACCTTGCGCGCCGCCGCCCCCTGGGCCGGCGA
>JAJTBK010000561.1 GCA_021286965.1 Comamonadaceae bacterium
GGCGCGTATTTCCGGCCGACATGAAGGCCGCGCCGCTGCTGCGCGCCTGGCTGGCGCGGCTGCGCGGCATGGGGGTGCAGTTCCAGATGCGCCAGCGCTGGCTCGGCTGGGACGAGGCGGGCCGCCTGCGCTGCGCCGGGCCGCAGGGGGAGCAGCGGTTGCAGGCCGATGCCGTGGTGCTGGCGCTCGGAGGTGCCAGCTGGCCGCAGCTGGGCTCGGATGCCGCCTGGACAGCGCTGCTGGCGCAAAAAGGCGTGGCGCTGGCGCCGCTGCAGCCGGCCAACTGCGGTTTTGACGTGCCGCGCATGACGGCGGTGGCCCCGTGGGGAGAGACGCGGCGCGCTTTTTTGCAAGCGCTGCTGGGCACTGGGGCAGCGCCGGCGACGGGCTGGACGCCGTTTTTTGCCGAGCGTTTTGCCGGCCAGCCGTTCAAGTCCGTGGCGCTGTCGTTCACCGACAGCCAGGGGCACCACTTTGCACGGCGGGGCGAATTCGTGGCCACGGCCACGGGGGTCGAAGGGAGTCTGATTTACGCCGTCTCCAGCCTGCTGCGCGATGAAATCAGCGCCCATGGGCACGCCACGTTCCATCTCGACCTGTTGCCCCAGCACAGCCCCGAGCGGGTGTTGGCCGAGCTGCGCCACCCGCGTGGTGCGCGCAGCCTGGCGAGCCACCTCAAGGGCCGCCTGGGGCTGGACGGCATCAAGGCCGCGATCCTGTACGAGCAGCTCGGCAAGGATGGCGTGCACGATGCCGGGCAGCTGGCGCTGGCCATCAAGGCGCTGCCGATCACCGTCTGCGCCCCCCGGCCGGTGGCCGAGGCCATCAGCACCGCCGGCGGCGTGCCGTTCGAGGCACTGGATGCGCACCTCATGCTGCAGGCCCTGCCGGGTGTGTTCTGCGCCGGCGAAATGCTCGATTGGGAGGCCCCCACCGGCGGCTACCTGCTGAGCGCCAGCTGCGCCAGCGGGCGTGCTGCCGGGGCGGGGGCGGTGCGCTGGCTGGAGCTGCAAAAATAATAGCTACTAGCGCTTGATGGTATGGGCCATCAGGCGCTTTTTGTTGTTTTTTCCGGTTGTAGCCAGGCGACCAGCTCATCGAGCGGCATGGGGCGGGCGAAGTGGTAGCCCTGGGCCAGGGTGCAACCGAGCTGCTGCAGGCGCGCGCCCTGTGCGGCCGTCTCCACGCCCTCGGCAATCACCTGGTAGCCAAAGGACTGCGCCAGGCCGATGACGCTTTGCACGATGGCCAGGTCGCTGCGATCGGTGAGCATGTCGCGCACGAAGCTCTGGTCGATTTTGAGTATGTCCAGAGGCAGGTGGCGCAGGTACGAGAGCGAGGAGTAGCCGGGGCCAAAGTCGTCGAGCGCAATGCGCACGCCCAGTCGGCGCAGCTCGGCCAGTTCGGTGGTGAGGGCGTCGAGGTCGTAGAGGGCCGCGCTTTCGGTGATTTCGATTTCGAGGCAGTCGGCCCCCAGCTGCGGCTGGCCCTCGAGCAGGGTGCGCAGCGACTGCGTAAAGCCCGGCTGCTGCACGTGCGGCGCGGCGATGTTGACCCCCAGGCGCAGGGCCAGCCCCAGGCGCTGCAAATGGGCGCCGTGGCGCAGGGCCTCGGCGCAGGCCCATTGGCCGAATTCGATCGCCAGCGGCGTGCCTTCGATGATGGGCAGGAAATGCGCCGGCGTCAGCAGGCCGCGCTCGGGGTGCTGCCAGCGTGCCAGGCATTCGGCGCCGACCACGGTGCCGCTGGCCATGTCCACCTGGGGCTGCAGGTAGAGCACGAACTCGCCGCGCGCCAGCGCCTGGCGCAGCTGCTCGCTCTGGGCTTGCTGCTCGCGCTGGCAGCGCGCCTGCAGGGCGTCAAAGCCGTGCAGGCGGTTGCGCCCGGACTGCTTGGCCTGGTACATGGCCTGGTCGGCATGGCGCAGCAGGGTGTCGGCGTCGGCATCGTCCTCGGGGTAGAGGGTGTAGCCAATGCTGGCGGTGATGGCGACGCGTTCGGTACCGAGGGTGTATGGGGCCGAGAGCTGCAGCATGAGTTGCTGCAGCTTGCGTTCGCAGTCGGCACGCGTCGCCAGCCCGGGCAGCAGGATGATGAATTCGTCCCCGCCCAGGCGCGCCACGCAGTCGCTGCTGCGCAGGCTGCCCACCATGCGCGTGCCGGCAACGATCAGCAAGCGGTCGCCGGCCTCGTGACCGAGGCGGTCGTTGATGGGTTTGAAACCGTCCAGATCGAGGTAGGCCACGCCCAGCAGCTGGCCAGCCTGGCGCGCCTGGGCCATCGCGTCTTGCAGGCGCTGCGCCAGCTGCACGCGGTTGGGCAGGCCGGTCAGGGGATCGAAGTGCGCCAGGTGCTGCAGTTGCTCCTGGCGCTGCTTGTGCTCGGTGATGTCCTGGGCCGAAAACAGCCAGCAGGGCTCGTCGTAGTAGTCCAGGCGGCGCAGCGACTGCAGCAGGGTGCGCACCTGGCCATCGCGCCGGTGCAGCTTGATTTCGTAGTTCGACAAGGTGTCGCCCTGGCCCAGGGCGGCGAGCATCTGCGTGCGATCCTCGGGGGTGAATAAGCCCAGCTCAATCGAGCCGTGGCCCACCGCCTCGGCGGCGCTGTAGCCGGTCAGGGCCTCCCAGGCGGGGTTGACGTACTGGTAGTGCCCGGCGCCGCAATGGATCATGCCCATGGGCTGCTCGACGAGCTGGAAGATGCGCGTGAAATGCTCCTCCGACTGGCGCAGCTGCGCTTCGGCGAGCTTGGCCTCGTTGATGTCCTGCATCACGCCGCGCACGCGCACCAGGCGCCCGCCCTCGACCACCGGCTCGCCGCGCGCGCGCACCCAGATGGGCTCGCCGTCGCTGCGCACGATCTGCAGCTCCAGCGACCAATCGAGACCATAGCGCAGGCACTCGGTGAGTTTGTCGCGCAGCAGCTGGCGCCAGGGCGCGGCGATGTGGGTTTCGGTGTAGTTGCGCGGCAGCGGCGCGCCCAGGGGTAGGCCGTGGATGGCGTAGCACATGTCCGACCAGTAGATGATGCCCTGGCCCGGCTGCAATTCCCAGGCGCCCAGGCGTGCTAGGCGCCCGGCCTGCAGCAGCAGGCGGTTGATGGTGTACAGCTCCTGCTGTGCGTCGTGTTGCTGCGTCACATCCTTGGTCATGCCGACGATGCGCAGCGGCCGGCCGTCGGCGGCACGCGCCGCCACGCGCCCGCGCGAGAGCACCCAGTGCCAGTGCCCCTGCAGGTCGTGGATGCGGCCTTCCGATTCGTAGTCTTGCTCGAATCCGGCGCATACGCGCTGCAGGTAGTCTTTCAGGCGCTCGGTATCGTCCGGGTGGCGCAGGCTGTCCCAGTAGGTGTGCAGCTGCGCGGGCGGTTGCTCGTAGACGCCAAAGGGGCGGTAGAACTCGCCGGCAAACTCCAGCCGCTGCTCGGTGGCGTCCCACTGCCAGTAGCCGCAGCCCATGGCCTGCATGGCCAGCAACAATTCGGGGGGCAGCAAAGGGTCGGCAGCGTTGGACATGGCAGCGAGTGTATGGGGATGTAAATAGCCGACGGCCGCCCCGCCCTGCGGGGATTCCCGCAGCCGTGCCGGGCCGCGCTCCTACAATCGGCGCCACCGTTTTTTCACAGGAACTTCCCGTGCAGCTTGCTCCCGCGATTTTCAAGGCCTACGACATCCGTGGCATCGTCCCCAGCACCTTGAACGAGTCCGTGGCCCTGGGCCTGGGCCGCGCCTTTGGCAGCGCCGCCCGGGCGGCGGGCGAGCAGGTGGTGGCCGTGGGGCGCGATGGGCGCCTGTCGGGGCCGGCGCTGTCGGCAGCGCTGATCCAGGGCCTGGTGGAGGCGGGGGTAGAGGTGATAGACATCGGCCTGTGCACCACGCCCATGCTCTGCTTTGCGGCCAGCACGCTGTGCACCAGCGGCATCCAGATCACCGGCAGCCACAACCCCAAGGACTACAACGGCTTCAAAATGGTGCTCGCCGGCCGTGCCATCTACGGCGAGGACATTCAGCAGCTGCGCCGCACCATGCAGGACGAGAGCTGGCAGCTTGCCCCCGGCGGCCGTGTGCGCCAGGCCGACGTGCTGCCGGTCTACGCGGAGCGCATCACCAGCGATGTGAAGCTCGCGCGCCCGATGAAAATCGTCGTCGATTGCGGCAATGGCGTGGCTGGTGCCTCGGCCCCGGCCATCTTCCGCGCCCTGGGCTGCGAGGTGATCGAGCTGTTCTCCGAGGTCGATGGCAACTTCCCCCACCACCACCCCGACCCGAGCAAGCCCGAGAACCTGCGCGACCTCATCGCCGCCTTGCAGGACAGCGACGCCGAACTGGGCCTGGCCTTTGACGGTGACGGCGACCGCCTGGGCATCGTCACCAAGGATGGCCAGAACATCTTCCCCGACCGCCAGCTGGTGCTGTTTGCGCAAGACGTGCTGCAGCGCGTGCCCGGTGGCACCATCTTGTTCGACGTCAAATGCACGCAGCAGCTGGCCCCGGCCATTGCCGCCGCCGGCGGCGTGCCGCTGATGTACAAAACCGGCCACTCGCTCATCAAGGCGCGCATGAAAGAGGTCGATTCGCCCCTGGGCGGCGAGATGAGCGGTCATATCTTCTTCAAGGAGCGCTGGTACGGCTTTGACGACGGCACCTACGCCGGCTGCCGCCTGCTCGAAATTGTCAGCCGCTACGCCGACCCCAGCGCCGTGCTCCACCAACTACCCAGCAGCTGCAGCACGCCCGAGCTGAACGTCGCCTGCGAGGAGGGCGAGCCGCACCGCCTGACGGCCGAGCTGCAGGCGCTGGCTGCGGGCGCTTTTGCCGCCCCGGCGCAGGTCAACACCATCGACGGTCTGCGCGTGGACTGGCCCGACGGTTTTGGCCTGATCCGCGCCAGCAACACCACGCCCGTGCTGGTGCTGCGCTTTGAGGGCCAGAGCCCCGAGGCCCTGGCGCGCATCCAGGCGCAGATGCTGGCGCTGCTCGAACGCGTCAAGCCCGGCGCGCAGCCGGGCAGCGCGGCGCATTGATACGCGCCGTGCGCTGGCTCTATAGCGCCCTGGCCTGGGCCGCCCAGCCGCTGCTGCGGCGCAAGCTGCGCCGGCGTGCCCGGGCCGAGCCCGGCTACGCCCATGCCGTGGGCGAGCGCTTTGGCCATTACCAGGGCAGAGCCCCCGCCGCCGATCCCGACCCGCGCCCGCTGCTGTGGCTGCACGCTGTCTCGCTCGGCGAGACGCGCGCCGCCGCCATCTTGCTGCAGGCCCTGCGCGCGCAATGGCCGGACATGCGCCTGCTGCTCACCCACGGCACGGCCACCGGGCGGGCCGAAGGCGCCAAGCTGCTGCAGCCGGGCGATGTGCAGGCTTGGCTGCCCTGGGACACGCCGGGCGCGGTGCGGCGCTTTTTGCGCCACTTCCGCCCCCAGATCGGCGTGCTGCTGGAGACCGAAGTCTGGCCCAACCTCATCGCCGCCTGCCACGCCCAGGGCCTGCCGCTGGTGCTGGCCAACGCGCGCCTGAACGAGCGCTCGCTGCGCCAGGCCCAGCGCCTGGGCTGGCTCGCGCGCCCGGCCTACCGCCGCCTCGCTGCCGTCTGGGCGCAAACCGAGGCCGACGCCGCGCGCCTGCGCCTGCTGGGCGCGCCGGTGCAAGGGGTGTTTGGCAACATCAAGTTTGACGTGCAGCCCGACAGCGCCCAGCTGGCGCAGGGCCGCCGCTGGCGCGCGCAGCAGCCGCGCCCGGTGCTGCTGCTGGCGAGCACGCGCGAGGGCGAGGAGGCGCTGTGGCTTCAGGCTTTAGAGAAAAAAAGGCAGGAAGCGCTTGCCAGGAAAGCGTCAGTAGCTCCTGATTCGATAGCAAATTCAAGCGCTGATTGGATCGCTGGTGGCGCGGTGCAATGGCTGCTCGTGCCGCGCCACCCGCAGCGCTTTGACGAGGTGGCAGCGCTCTTGCAGGCCGCTGGCCTGAGCGTGTCGCGGCGCAGCCAGTGGGGCGATGCGCCCGCGCCCGCCGACGTCTGGCTTGGCGACAGCCTGGGCGAGATGCCGCTGTACTACGGCCTGGCCGATGCCGCACTGCTCGGCGGCAGCTTTGCCCCCCTGGGCGGGCAGAACCTGATCGAGGCCGCCGCCTGCGCCTGCCCGCTGCTGCTGGGCCCGCACACCTTCAACTTTGCCCAGGCGGCAGAAGATGCCTGCGCCGCCTGCGCCGCGCAGCGCGTGGCCGACATGGGCGCAGCCCTGGAGGCGGCCGCACGCTGGCTGTACAACGCCGCCGCCCTGGCCCAGGCGCGCCAGGCCGCGCAAAGCTTTGCCCAGGCGCACCGGGGCGCAGCCCAGGCGACGGCGCGCGCCGTGGCTGCAGTTTTACGGCAGAATGACCGCTAAGGCTTGATGGAAAAGCGTCAGGTGCTACCAAAATAGAAGCAAAATAGCCCGCTTCCGCGCCCCTTGCCGCCATGATCCCGCTCTACCTCATCTCCGTCATCACCCTGGCCGTGCTCGGGGTGGCGTTCCTGATCTGCTGGAACGCCGCGCGCATGAACCAGGCGGCGCTGCTGTGGGGCGTGGGGCACCTGGCGCTGGCCGGGGCCTCGTACCTGGGCTATCGCTTTCAGCTGCAGGGGCACCCGCTCCTGGGGCTGCTGGCGACGGTGCTGACGGGGCTGTTCCTGGTCTGCCTGCATGGTGCCACCGAGGCCATGCGTGCGCGCCCACTGGGCTGGCGCCGGCTGCTGCGGCGCACCTTGAGCATGGTGTTGCTGGTGGGGATCGTCGGCTTTGCCGGCGACCAGATGGCCGGGCGCCTGATGGTGCTGGCGCTGATGCTGCTCACTTACGGTGCCACTGCCACCCTCATCTGGCGCCTGGGCGAGCGTCCGGCTGGCGCCGCGCTGGCGTTCAAGGCGCTGAGCTATTTGCTGTACCTGGTCGAGCCCGAGGCCGTGGGCACGCCGTTCCAGAGCGCGCCGCTGCTGATGCTCGGCTGGCTGTCGAACCTGGCCCTGGGGCTGGCACTGATCGACCTGGCGATTCGCCTGGCGCAGCAGCGTCTGAACAACGTTCTCAAATACCTGCCTGACCCGTTGGTGGCGCGCAACCTGCAGGGGCAGGTGGTGTTTTGCAACGAGCGCTTTGCCCAGCTCGCGGGCGTGGCCTCGCCGGCTGCCCTGGTCGGGCAGCCGATTCCGCCACTGGCACGCGAGCCGCAGGAGGCCCAGGCGCTGATCGACAAGGTCAACGCCATGGCGCGTTCGGCAGCGCTCGACGAGCCCCTGTGCCTGGAGCGCCAGATCGAGCCGGCGCAGGGGGCGCCGTTTCCGGCCGAGCTGCTGTTTTCCAGCTACACGCACATGGGCGTATCGGTGGTGCTGTGCCAGATCCGCGATCTGAGCGAGCGCAAGCGCGCCGAGCAGGAGCGCCTGCGCCAGGCGAACACCGATTTACTCACCGGGCTGGCGAACCGGGCCTTTTTGCTGCAGCAACTCGATGCCGTGCTGTGGGTGGCGCAGCGCCAGGGGCAGGAATGTGCGGTGCTGCTGATCGACCTGGATCACTTCAAGAAAATCAACGACACCCTGGGCCATGCCTTCGGCGACCGGGTGCTGCGCGACGTCGCCCAGGTGCTGCAGGAGCAGTTGCAGGAGGGTGACTTGCTGGCGCGCCTGAGTGGTGACGAATTCGTGCTGGTGCTCACCGGCCTGGCGCCGCGCACCGGCATCTTGCAGGTCGAGGCGCGGGCGCTGGCGGTGCAAACGCTGCTGCGCGAACGCCTGGCGCCGGCCGAGGGCGATTTCCAGACCAACGCCAGCATCGGCATCAGCCTGGGCGGCAGCGGTGTGCTGCTCGACGGCGCGACGCTGCTGCAGCAGGCCGAGATGGCGATGTACGAGGCCAAGGGCCGGGGGCGCGGCAGCTGGTGCTTTTTCGACAGCGGCATGGACGCCCGCCTGGCCGAGTCGCTGCGCCTGGAGGCGGCGCTGCGCCAGGCCATTGCCCGGGGCGAGCTGCAGCTGCATTACCAGCCGATCTACGATGCGCGCAGTGGCCGCCTGGCCAAGGCCGAGGCGCTCTTGCGCTGGCACAACCCGCAGCTGGGCTGGGTCTCGCCGGCGCGCTTCATTCCGTTGGCGGAAGAATCAGCGCTGATCCTGGAGATTGGCCAGTGGGTGCTCGACGAGGCGCTGCGCCAGCTGGTGCAGTGGCGCACCGAGAACGGCGCGGCGCCGGTGGTCAGCATCAACGTCTCGGCGCGCCAGTTTGCCCAGCCGGGCTTCGAGGAGCGCCTGTGGATCGGGCTGCGGCGCCACGATCTGCCACCGGGCAGCATCGAGCTGGAGCTGACCGAGACGTTGCTTGCCAGCCAGGACGATGGCGTGGGCGCGCTGCTGCAGCGCCTGCACGTGGCCGGCGTGGGGCTGTCGCTCGATGACTTTGGCACCGGCTACTCC
>JAJTBK010000563.1 GCA_021286965.1 Comamonadaceae bacterium
TTAAAGGCGAAGAGAGTGGGTCTTTAGCTCAGCCGGTAGAGCAGCGGACTTTTAATCCGTTGGTCGCGAGTTCGAATCTCGCAGGACCCACCAAAGAATTCAAGGACTTAGGTTAACGCCTAAGTCCTTTTTTCGTTTCTGCTGTCAATCAAGTGTCAATGCAGCTCAATGGGTTGAGTTGGACCACTTCTTGCAGGTCGTGCGGTGCCAAGTGGGCACAGCGTATTCTCATGGTCGGATTGCCACGCTGCACTCAGTCCGGTGTCGATGGGTGGGTTGTCTCCGGTGCAAACAAGTCCCAGACGGCGACGAACAGGGCCGCGATGGCTGGGCCGATGACGAAGCCGGTGAGGCCAAACAGGGACATGCCGCCCAGGGTTGAGATCAGTACCAGATAGTCAGGGAGCTTGGTGTCCTTGCCTACCAGCAGTGGACGTAGCAGGTTGTCCACCAAACCGATGACGAAGAGGCCGAACGCCGTCAGGATCACGCCCTGGGTGGCGGCGCCGGTGGCAAAGTAGTACACCGCCACTGGCATCCAGATCAGGCTGGCGCCGATGGCCGGTAGCAACGACAGGAAGGCCATCAGCACCCCCCACAAGACGGGGGCCTGGATGCCCAGCACCCAGAAAATGAAACCGCCCAGTGCCCCCTGGGAGGCGGCGACGACGATGTTGCCCTTGACCGTGGCGCGTACAACGGTGGCGAACTTGCTGCCAAGATCGCGCTTGTGGGCTTCGTCGAGCGGGATGGCGTTGCGCATCCGGGCCACGAGGGCGGTGCCGTCGCGCAGCAGGAAAAACAGTAAATACAGCATGATGCCGATGCTGACCAGAAAGCCCAGGGTGTTTTGACCGATGTTGACGGCTTTTGTTGCCAGGAACTGGCTGGCTTGCACGGCGGCGGAAGAGAGTTTCTCCTGCACGTCAGCCAGGGACGAGAGGTGGAAATGCGCCAGCAGGCGCGTGGCCCAGTCCGGCAGGGCGGCCAGAATTTGCTGGCCGTAGCGGCCAAAGTTCAAGTCGCCGGAACGCATCCGCTCATACACCTGCGCTGCCTCCTGCACCAGCGACAGGCTGATGAAGGCCATGGGCAGGATCACCAGCAGCAAGCACAGCCCCAGGGTGCATAGCGTTGCCAGGTTGTGGCGCTTGGGCATACGCGCCAGCAGGCGCCGGTGCAGCGGCATGAACAGGATGGCAAGCACCACGGCCCAGAACACGGCGCCGTGAAAAGGCCACAAAATCGTCAAAAATGCCGCGCTGACAGCGATCAGCAGCGCCAAAAAGGTGCGATTTTGCAAATTTGAGGTGTTCATGGAGGCCGTTCCGGCGAGGGATTTGGAGCTTGGGAGGAACCCGACTGTACGCCAGTCACTGGTCGGCAGCCGTTGGCGTTCGATGGCACAATACCGTCCGCAAACCTAGGCCCTTCCCCAGCCACAGTCGCATCCGCCAACCGGTACAGCCGTGACGCGGAAGGTTTTTCAACCAGCTAATGTCTCCCTCAGGGAGGCGGAGGTCCGCGAAACATGAGCGAGACAACGTCTGTCTACCAAGCCTACCAAGGCAACACTTACCTTTTTGGCGGCAACGCCCCGTACGTCGAGGAGATGTACGAAAACTACCTGGCCAACCCGGGTAGCGTGCCCGACTCCTGGCGCGAATATTTTGATGCACTGCAGCACGTGCCTGCCGTCGATGGCACGGATGCCCGCGATGTGCCGCACCTGCCCGTCATCAACGCCTTTGCCGAGCGTGCAAAAGCCGGTGGCACCAAAGTCGTGGTGGCCAGTACCGATGCCGAGATGGGCCGCAAGCGCACCGCCGTGCAGCAGCTCATTGCCGCTTACCGCAACGTCGGCGCACGCTGGGCTGATCTCGATCCCTTGAAGCGCGCCGAGCGCCCCGCTATTCCTGAGCTCGAACCTTCGTTCTACGGCTTCAGCGATGCCGATCAGGAAACGGTGTTCGACACCAGCAATACCTTCTTCGGCAAAGACAAGATGCCGCTGCGCGAGCTGCTCAACGCGCTGCGCGAAACCTACTGCAGCACCGTGGGCGCCGAATACATGTACGCCACCGACCAGGCGCAAAAGCGCTGGTGGCAACAAAAGCTCGAAGGCATCCGTAGCAAACCGGTGTTCAACACCGAGAAGAAAAAGCGCATCCTCGATCGCCTGACGGCGGCCGAGGGCCTGGAGCGCTACCTGCACACCAAGTACGTGGGCCAGAAACGCTTCTCGCTCGAAGGCGGCGAGAGCTTCATCGCCGCCATGGACGAGCTGATCCAGTCCGCCGGTGCCAAGGGCGTGCAGGAAATCGTCATCGGCATGGCCCACCGGGGCCGCCTGAACGTGCTGGTCAACACCCTGGGCAAGATGCCCAAGGAGCTGTTTGCCGAGTTCGACCACACCGCCCCTGAAGACCTGCCTGCCGGCGATGTGAAGTACCACCAGGGCTTTAGCTCGGACGTGTCCACCGCCGGTGGCCCGGTGCACCTGTCGCTGGCCTTCAACCCCTCGCACCTGGAAATCGTCAACCCCGTGGTCGAAGGCTCGGTGCGTTCGCGCATGGATCGCCGCGCTGACCCCAAGGGCAAGCAGGTGCTGCCGGTGCTGGTGCACGGCGACTCGGCCTTTGGCGGCCAGGGCGTGAACCAGGAAACGCTGGCGCTGTCGCAAACCCGTGGCTACACCACGGGCGGCACGGTGCACATCATCATCAACAACCAGATCGGCTTTACCACCAGCGACCCGCGTGATTTGCGCTCGACGCTGTACTGCACCGACATCGTGAAGATGATCGAAGCGCCGGTGCTGCACGTCAACGGCGACGATCCGGAAGCCGTGGCCCTGTGTATGCAGCTGGCGCTGGACTACCGCATGGAGTTCTCCAACGACATCGTGGTGGACATCATCTGCTACCGCAAGCTGGGCCACAACGAGCAGGACACCCCCATGCTCACCCAGCCGCTGATGTACAAGAAAATTGCCCAGCACCCCGGCACGCGCAAGCTCTACGCCGACAAGCTCGCTGCCCAAGGCTTGGGCGAAAGCCTGGGCGACGACATGGCCAAGGCTTACCGCGCCGCCATGGACGATGGCAAGCACACCATCGACCCGGTGCTGACCAACTTCAAGAGCAAGTTCGCCGTGGACTGGAGTCCGTTCCTGGGCAAGACTTGGACGGATGCCGGCGACACCGCCATTCCGCTGGCGGAGTGGAAGCGCCTGGCCGAGAAAATCACCACCATTCCCGAGAGCGTCACGCCGCACACCCTGGTCAAGAAGGTGTACGACGACCGCGCGGCCATGGGCCGGGGCGAGGTCAACGTGGACTGGGGCATGGGCGAGCACATGGCGTTCGCTTCGCTGGTGGCCAGCGGTTATCCCGTGCGCCTGTCGGGTGAAGACTGCGGGCGCGGCACCTTCACGCACCGCCACGCCGTCATCCACGACCAAAAGCGCGAGAAGTGGGACACCGGCACGTACGTGCCGCTGTCGAACGTGGCGGAAAACCAGGCGCCGTTCGTCGTCATCGACTCCATCCTGTCCGAAGAGGCAGTGCTGGGCTTTGAGTACGGCTACGCCTCCAACGACCCCAACACCCTGGTGATCTGGGAAGCGCAGTTTGGCGACTTTGCCAACGGTGCGCAGGTGGTGATCGACCAGTTCATCGCCTCGGGCGAAGTCAAGTGGGGCCGCGTCAACGGCCTGACGCTGATGCTGCCGCACGGCTACGAGGGCCAGGGCCCCGAGCACAGCTCGGCACGCCTGGAGCGCTTCATGCAGCTGGCGGCCGACGCCAACATGCAGATCGTGCAGCCCACCACGGCCAGCCAGATCTTCCACGTGCTGCGCCGCCAGATGGTGCGCAACCTGCGCAAGCCCCTGGTCATCATGACCCCCAAGAGCCTGCTGCGCAACAAGGACGCCACCTCGCCGCTGTCCGAGTTCACCAAGGGCAGTTTCCAGACCGTGATCCCGGAGCAGGACGCTGCCGTGGTGAAGAACGCCGCCAAGGTCAAGCGCGTCATCGCTTGCTCGGGCAAGGTGTACTACGACCTGGTGAAAAAGCGCACCGAACAGGGCGCGAGCGACGTCGCCATCATCCGCGTCGAGCAGCTCTACCCCTTCCCGCACAAGGCGTTCTCTGCCGAACTGAAGAAGTACCCGAACGCTACCGACGTGGTGTGGTGCCAGGACGAGCCACAGAACCAGGGCGCCTGGTTCTTCGTGCAGCACTACATCCACGAGAACATGCTGGCCGGCCAGAAGCTCGGCTACGCCGGCCGCGCCGCCTCCGCTTCGCCTGCCGTCGGCTACGCGCACCTGCACGCCGAACAGCAGAAGAACCTGGTGGAAGCCGCGTTCGCCAAGCTCAAGGGTTTTGTCCTGACCAAGTAAGGCCCCGAACCCACGCTCTCAGTACAAAACATCGCATTGGAAAGAATTCAAAATGGCAATCGTTGAAGTC
>JAJTBK010000568.1 GCA_021286965.1 Comamonadaceae bacterium
CGGGCGCAGCAGGGCGGCGGCGGTTTTGCCATCCTGTTCCTGGACCTCGATCGCTTCAAGATCATCAACGACTCGCTTGGCCACCATTTTGGCGACCGGGTATTGCAGCTCGTTGCACAGCGCCTGCAAGCCTGCCTGCGCCAGAGCGACATGCTCTCGCGCCTGGGGGGGGACGAGTTCGTGGTGTACCTCGACGGCGGCAGCGCCGCCGTGGCCGAGAGCGTGGCGCAGCGCATGATTGCCGACATGCTGCGCCCCTTTGCCCTCGATGGCATGGGCATGTCGGTGCAATGCAGCATTGGCATGGCCCTGTACCCACAGGATGGGCAGACCCTGGATGAACTCATCAAGCAGGCCGATACGGCGATGTACGGCGTCAAGGAGCGCGGGCGCGGCGCCTATGGCTTCTACCAGCCGAAGATGAATGCCGACCTGCTCTCGCGCATGAAACTCGAACACGCCATGCGCCAGGCCCTGCAGCAGGGACATATGGCGGTGCACTACCAGCCGCTGGTGTGCATGACAACCGGCCGCATCACTGGCGCCGAAGCCCTGTTGCGCTGGCAGGATCCGGAGTTTGGCAGCGTCTCGCCGGGGGTGTTCATCCCGTTGGCGGAAGAGTCGGGCTACATCGTCACCCTGGGCGCCTGGGCGCTGGAGCAGGCGCTCGGTGCGGCCGTGGGTTGGCGTGCGGCGGGCCAGAACCTGCGCCTGTCGGTGAACGTCTCGGCGCTGGAGTTCCGGCAGCCCGATTTTGTCGAGCGGCTCATGCGGCTCTTGCAGGCCCATGGCCTGCCGGCGCAGTGGCTGGAGCTGGAGATCACGGAAACCATCCTGCTGCAAGACGCCCAGGAAATGGCACAGCGCCTGCGCCAGTTGGCCGAGCATGGCGTGGCGCTGGCGCTCGACGATTTTGGTACCGGCTACTCCAGCCTGGCCTACCTGAAAAAATTGCCGATCGACAAGCTCAAGATCGACCAGTCCTTCGTGCGCGGCCTGCCGGACGACGAAGAAGACAGTGCCATCGTCAGCGCCATCGTCAGCATGGGCCAGGCCCTTGGCATCCAGGTCACGGCCGAAGGCGTGGAGACGCTGGCGCAGCACGCCGCCCTGGCGCAGCTGCACTGCCAGCAGTACCAGGGATTTTTGTGTGCCCCGGCACTGCCGGAGGCGGAGTTCGTCGCCCTGCTGCAGCGCCAGCCGCAGGCGGCCTGAGGCTCAGGCGTTAAGCCCCTTGTAGAGCATGTAGCTCGCCAGCCCCAGCAGTACGCAGGCAAAGACACGCTTGAGCTGCTGCACCGGCAGGGCATGGGCGGCACGCGCGCCCAGCGGTGCCGTGAACACGCTGCACACCGCCACGGCAGCCACGCCCGGCAGCCAGATATAGCCCAGCGCCCCTGGCGGCAGCCCCGGCACCGACTGCCCGCCGAGGACGAAGCCGGTGATATTGGCCAGCGCAATCGGAAAACCCAGGGCGGCGCTGGTAGCCACGGCGTTGTGGATCGGAACGTTGCACCAGGTCATGAAGGGCACGCTGATGAAACCGCCGCCCGCACCCACCAGGCCCGAGACGAAGCCGATGGCGCCACCGGCTGCCGCCTGGCCGGCCGTGCCCGGCATCTGCCGCGTCGCCTTGGGTTTGCTGCCCTTGAACATCTGCAGCGCCGAATAACCGACGAACACGCCGAAGAACAGCGCCAGGAAACGCCCCTTGAGCAAGGCAAAC
>JAJTBK010000570.1 GCA_021286965.1 Comamonadaceae bacterium
CCCGGTCCCAGAGCTTCGACCCGCTCGATAAAGCGGGCTAGCGCCTGCGACGGCTCGGCGTCGCGGCGCAGCAGATAGGTGGTGAGCATGGGCGACTTTCCCGCGAGCGGTCGGCCTACCACGCCCGGCTCGCGGCTGGAAGCGATGTGCGCGGCGCCTGCGAGCCCCAGCGCCAAGCCGGCCGACACGAAAGTCATCATCACGTCGAACGTGGCGACGTACTGTTCGATCAAGGGCTCCCGGTCCTGCTTGCGCAGGATGCGGTCGATCTGCTTGGCATGGCCTTCGCAAACTGCCGGGTCGCCCAGCACCAGGGGATGTTGCAGCACTTCATCCAGCGGTACCCGCCTGTGGGCCAGTAGTTCATGGCGCGCGGGCATGGCGACCATCAGCTCATCCTCCCAGGCGGGTTCGATGATGATGCCGTCGCCCACCTCGTCGGCCATCGAGAAGCCCGCGTCGTATAGATCGTCACGCAGGCCGCTGAGTTGCTGGGCCAGCGGCACCTCGAACAGGCGGATCTCGATCTCCGGGTCTTCCTCGCGGCAGCGCGCCAGCAGCGCCGGCAGGCGCGAGGGGGTGATGCCGTCGGACAGCGCCACGCGCAACCGGCCGTGAAAGCCATTGGCTGCCGCCTTCACGCTCTCACGCGCCTGGTCCAGCGCCAGCAGCACGCGAGGCGCGTTCTCCATCAGCAGCTTGCCCGCCAGCGTCAGGCGCGTGCTGCGGCTGGTACGCACGAACAGTTGCGCGCCCAATTCCTCTTCCAATTCCCTGATGGCGCGCGACAGTGGTGACTGTTCGATATGCAACCGCTCCGCAGCGCGGGCGAAGTGAAGCTCTTCGGCAACGACCAGAAAGTACCGGAGGTGACGCAATTCCATGAGTCGATGTCCCTGTAAAGCTTAAAGGAGTCTGTCGTGGTGCCGTAACGGCGTTCATCGTTTGTCCTTTCAAGCGGTTACGCCCTCATGTGCTGGCTCTGCCGTGACATCCTCTTCCTGCTCATCCGGGCGATGGGCCAGCCGGTACAGGATCGGCAACACCAGCAGCGTCAGCATGGTGGAAGACAAGATGCCGCCAATCACCACGGTGGCCAACGGCCGCTGTACTTCCGCGCCGGTGCCCGTAGCAATGGCCATCGGGATGAAGCCCAGCGATGCCACCAGGGCCGTCATCAGCACCGGCCGCAAGCGCGTCAGCGCGCCCTCGCGGATGGCTTCGTCCAGCGGCGTTCCAGCCTCACGCAGGCTGCGGATGTAGGAAATCATCACCAGGCCATTGAGCACGGCGACGCCCGACAGCGCGATGAAGCCGACGGCGGCGGAGATCGACAGGGGAATGTCGCGCAGCCACAGCGCCAGGATGCCGCCGGTCAGCGCGAACGGAATGCCGGTGAAGACCAGCAAGCCGTCCTTGACGTTGCCGAACATGGCGAACAGCAGCACGAAGACCAGCAGCAGCGACACCGGCACGACGATTTGCAAGCGCTGCGTAGCGGATTGCAGGTTCTCAAACGTGCCACCCCAACTCGTCCAATAGCCCGTGGGAATCTTGACCTGCGCCAGCGCGGCCTCGGCGTCGGCCACGAAGGAGCCCACGTCACGA
>JAJTBK010000571.1 GCA_021286965.1 Comamonadaceae bacterium
GTGGGTCGAACTGCCAGACGGCGCCGACGCCCTGCGCCTGCACCGCCTGGCACTGGCGCAGGGCATCAGCATTGCACCGGGGCCGATTTTTTCCGCCTCCGGCGGCTGTACCCAGGGCCTGCGGCTGAACTACGGCCAGGAGTGGACGGCACGCACCGAGGCCGCACTGGCGACGCTCGGGCAGCTGGCGCACCAGGTGCTGGCGCCGGCGTAGCGGCGCCAGCATCAACGCGGCACCAGGAAGGCGGCTTTTTCTTCCACCCGCAAAGCCGTGTCGTCCACGCTGGTGATCTCGAAACGGATCGGGTGCGAGCCCGGCGCAGCGCTGCCGTGGGCAATGCGCAGGCGCACGCTGACCCAGCGCGCCTCGGTCGGTGCGAGCACGGTGTCGGCCTCGTCCCCCGGGGCCAGGTGCAGGCCGGGGAGCCCCTGGGCGCGGATGCGCAGCGGCTGCGCCGCCTCGGTGGCGTTCATGAGCTGCAGGCGGTAGAGGTTCTCGATCTGTCCGCCCGCCGCCAGGCGGCCCTGGGCCGCGCGGTCCAAGACCACGTTCACGCGCAGCGGCACGCGCAGCGCCATGCTCACCACCATGCCCAGGCTCAAGAGCAGCAAGATGGCGCCGTAGATCAGCACCCGGGGGCGGGCCACGCGGCGCAGCATCCGCGCTGCGCTCCAGCCCCCGGCCAGGCCGTTGGGCGTGGCGTAGCGGATCAGGCCGCGCGGCTGCTGGATTTTGTCCATCACGCTGTCGCAGGCGTCCACGCACAGGCCGCAGCCGATGCATTCGTACTGCAGACCGGCGCGTATGTCGATGCCCACGGGGCAGACCTGCACGCACAGCGAGCAGTCGATGCAGTCGCCCTGGGCGGTGGCGGTTGCCGTGGTGGCGGCGCTCTCCTTGCTGCGCGCGCCACGCGGCTCACCGCGTGCGCTGTCGTAGCTGACGATGAGGGTGTCCGGGTCGAACATCGCGCTTTGAAAGCGTGCGTAGGGGCACATGTGCTGGCACACCATCTCGCGCAGGAAACCGGCGTTGCCGTAGGTCGCCAGGGCATAGCACAGCACCCAGAAAATCTGCCACGGCCCCTGCAGCGCCAGCACCTCGGCGCCCAGCACGCGGATGGGAATGAAGTAGCCGACGAAGGTAAAGCCCGTCCACAGCGCGACGGCGATCCAGGCGCCGTGCTTGGCCGATTTTTTCCCGAGCTTTTCCAGCGTCCAGCCGCTCTTGTCCAGGCGCAGGCGGGCGCTGCGCTCGCCCTCGATGCGCCGCTCAAGCCACAAAAAAATCTCGGTGTACACCGTCTGCGGGCAGGCAAAGCCGCACCACAGCCGCCCGGCCACCGCCGTGAACAGGAACAACGACAGTGCCGAGACGATGAGCAGCCCCGTGAGGTAGATGAAATCCTGCGGGTACAGCACCAGGCCGAAGAGGTAAAAGCGCTTGGCCTCCAGGTCGAACAGCACCATCTGGCGCCCGCCCCACTGCAGCCAGGGCAGGCCATAGAAGAAAATCTGCGTCAACCAGACCAGGGCCCAGCGCCAGCGGGCATAAAAGCCGTCGATGGCGCGGGGATGGATGGTGCGCCGAGGCGCGTACTGCGGCGTCGGCGCGACGGCAATGGGGATGATTTTGCGGGGCTTGTGGGTCATTTGCGGCCGACTATCGCGCAAAGGCCCTGGCGGCAACAGCAGCAGTTGCCACGCCGGCGGCCATAGCAGATGGGCGGCCTACACTCGCCCACCATGTCCTGTGCCACCCCTGCATCGACCTCCACCTGCCCCCTGTGCCACCAGGCCAACGCCTGCGCCGTCGCCGCCGGCGCACCAGCGGCCAGCTGCTGGTGCATGGACGCGCCCGTGGCGCCGCAAGCGCTGGCGCGAATCCCCGCCGAGGCACGCGGGCGCGCCTGCATTTGCCCGCACTGCGCACGCCCGGCAGCTACCATCGAAGCTCCCTGTCCCCCTACTGCCTGAAAGAGAAAACACCATGCCCACCTACCACGTTGAAATGCTCGAAGGCCGCACGCTGGAGCAAAAGCGCAAGCTCGTTGAAGCAATCACCCGCGTCTCGGTCGAGGTGCTGGGCGGCGCGCCCGAATCGGTGGACGTGCTCATCACCGACGTCAAGCGCGAGAACTGGGCCACCGGCGGCAAGCTCTGGCTCGAACGCCAGTAACACCCCCTTTTTTCCTTCCCTTTGCCACGGAGCGCCCCATGTGCCAGCTGCTGGGCATGAATGCCAACACGCCCACCGACGTGACCTTCAGCTTCACCGGCTTTGCCCAGCGTGCCGGCCATACGGCCGACCCCACCGATGGCTGGGGCATTGCGTTTTTCGAGGACAAGGGACTGCGCCATTTTGTCGATCACGAGCGCGCCGTCGATTCGCCCGTGGCCGCGCTGATCCGGCGCTACCCCATCAAGAGCCGCAACGTCATCGCCCACATCCGCAAGGCCACGCAGGGCCGGGTCAGCCTGGAGAACTGCCACCCCTTCGTGCGCGAGCTCTGGGGGCGCTACTGGGTGTTTGCGCACAACGGCGACTTGAAAGACTTTCGCCCACGCCTGCACGGCCACTTCCAGCCCGTGGGCGGCACCGACAGCGAACACGCCTTCTGCTGGCTCATGCAAGAGCTGGCCAAGAGCCACGCCGGCGTGCCCAGCGTGGCCGAGCTGACGCTGACCCTGCGCGAGTTGGCGGCGCGCATTGCGCCCCAGGGCACGTTCAACTTCTTGCTCTCCAACGGCCAGGCGCTGTGGGCGCACGCCAGCACCCACTTGCACTACATCGAGCGGCGCCACCCCTTTGCCAGCGCCCACCTGAGCGATGAGGATTTGCGCCTGGACTTTTCCACCTGCACCACCCCCAGCGACCGCGTGGCCGTGATCGCCACCGCACCGCTGACGCGCGACGAGCAATGGACGGCCTTGGCCAGCGGCGAGCTCAAGGTCTTCGTGGACGGCAGCTGCCAAGACTCATACCCTAAATTGGTATGACCAGATAACCCAATGGCAGGATTTTTCTTGCCGTTAGGTGTTTACCCGCGCAATAAAATACCAATTTGCGCCGCAGAATCGTCAAACCCCGTATAAATCACGATATTGGTCATACCAATAAACATGGGACGGGGGACAAGCCAATCCACTGCCCGGGCCCACGGCCTTGCGCGGCGGACGGGACGCCCGGGCCCCGCGCCCCTTTGCAACGCACTTCGCACAACGGTCATGCAAACCCTCTGGCAACAGAACTACGACCCCGCCGGGAACATCTGGCTCTCGGCCCTGGTCGCGCTCATCCCCATCGTCTTTTTCTTCCTCGCGCTGACCCGGCTGCGCCTCAAGGGCTACCAGGCGGGCACCATCACGGTGCTGCTGGCCCTGGGCGTGGCGCTGCTGTTCTACAAAATGCCGGTGAGCGCGGCGCTGGCCTCGGCGGTGTATGGCTTCTTCTACGGCCTGTGGCCCATCGCCTGGATCATCGTGGCCGCCGTGTTCCTGTACAAAATCTCGGTCAAGACGGGGCAGTTCGACGTCATCCGCGCCTCCATCCTCTCGGTCACGCCCGACCAGCGGCTGCAGCTCATCCTGGTGGGTTTTTGCTTCGGCGCCTTCCTGGAGGGCGCGGCCGGCTTCGGCGCGCCCGTGGCCATCACGGCGGCGCTGCTGGTGGGCCTGGGCTTCAAGCCGCTGTACGCCGCCGGCCTGTGCCTGATCGCCAACACCGCGCCCGTGGCCTTTGGCGCCATGGGCATTCCGATCATCGTCGCCGGCCAGGTATCGGGCGTGGATGCGTTCGCCATCGGCCAGATGGCCGGGCGCCAACTGCCGTTCATGACCCTCATCGTGCTGTTCTGGCTCATGGCCATCATGGACGGCTGGCGCGGCGTCAAGGAAACCTGGCCCGCCGTGCTGGTGGGTGGCGGTTCGTTCGCGCTGATGCAATTCCTCACGGCCAACTTCATTGGGCCGGAGCTGCCGGACATCACCTCGGCCATCGTCTCGCTGGTGGTGTTGACGGCCTTCCTCAAGGTCTGGCAACCCAAGCGCATCTTCCGCTTCGACACCGAGGGCAGCACCGCCAAGGCCAGCACGCAGGGCGCCACCTCGGGCCAGGCGCTGACCGCCGGCGCCATCGCCCGCGCCTGGTCGCCCTTCATCATCCTCACCGCCATGGTCACGC
>JAJTBK010000059.1 GCA_021286965.1 Comamonadaceae bacterium
CATGGATTGCAGCAGGCGGCCGAACTCGTCCATGCGCTCGATCTGCACCTGCACATCCAGGTCGCCAGCAGCGATCTGCCCCGCCACGCCGTTAGCCTTGGCGAGCGCGCGGCGAATGCTGTTGATGACGAAATACGCGCCCACGGTGATGCTCACGAGCAGCAACAGCATCTTGAGCGCGGCCGAACGCACCACGCCCTGGCGCGAGGCGCCCATCTCGGCGCGCATGTCCGACAACGCCTGCGCCTCTTGTTGCACCAGCTGCTGCAGGCCCTGCAGATAGGCCGCCGTCGCCTGGCGCAGCGGCCCGCGCAGCAGCTCGCGGCTGGCATCCTGGGCATTCTCGGTTTTGAGCTGCAGCGCCTGCTGGCGCTGGCCCTGCATGGCCTGGCGCAGCTGCAGCACCTGCGCCAGGCGCTGGCGCGCGGCCTCGTCCGGCGCACTGGTTTCGAGCTGCTGCACCAGGGCGGCAATGGCGGTCGTCGTCTGGGCAATTTCGGCCTTGAATTCGGCGTCGTCCTGCGCATCGTGCCCCAGCACCAGCGCCTGGGTGCGTGCCGCATTCACCTGCGCCAGCGCATTCCACTGGCCCGCATGTTCGAGCCGCTGCGACAGCACCCGATCGCGTTCGCTAAAGAGCTTTTGCTGGCTCGCAGAATTGAGCCCCGCCAGAATCAAAATGGTGACAGCACCGATGATGATGGTGGCCACACCCAGCCACAGCTTTTGCGTCACGCTCAAATTTTTCATGCCCTAGGCTCCGTCCAAAATAAAAGCACGGCCGTGCTATTAACAATTAGACACCAGTCCCGGCTTTTCGTGCCTAGGGTAACTACCGCTCACTTACAGACTGGGCTCTCTATTGCCCCGGCCATGGCGCCGGTTTGGGCCCTCGGAGACAATAGCGCCCTCATTTTTCAAAGGCCCCGCTGGGCCTTTTGTTTTTATCGCCATGAACGCTGACATCACCGTCCTGCCCGAGCTGCAGGCCTACATCGACCCCCTGACCCCGGAAGAAGACGAGGCGCTCGAACGCAGCCTGCTGACCGAAGGTTGCCGCGACGCACTGGTGCTGTGGGGCACCACCTTGGTCGATGGCCACAACCGCTACCGCCTGTGCCAGAAGCATGGCCTGCCGTTTCGCACGGTGCAAAACGAGCGCTTCCAAAGCATGGAGGACGTGCACCTGTGGATGATCGACCAGCACCTGGGGCGGCGCAGCATTTCTGACTTCCAGCGCGGCGTGCTGGCGCTGCGCAAGCGCGAGATCATCGCCGGCCGGCGCAGCACGGCTGCTGCCGCCGTCCTCGCCGTCAAGGCCGAGGCCACAGCCGAGGCTCCCTGGGAGGGCGACACCGACCCGCTCGTCGCCCAGGCCCTGGCCAACGTACCCAAGGTGCCCGACGAGGCCCTGGACACGCGCGAGGCCCTGGCCCGCGCCGCCCGCCTGACGGCGGCGCAGGTGAAGATGATCGAGACCATCCACCAAAACGCCACGCCTGAGGTGGTGGCAGCGGTGAAATCGGGCGAGCTCTCGCTCGGCGCGGCCGCCGTCGTCGCCAGCTTGCCGATCGCAGAACAACAAACCGCCGCCGCCGCCGGCGCGCAAGAGCTCAAGCAGGCCGCGCGCCGCGTGCGCGAAGCGAAGAAAAAGCCCAAGGCCGCTGCCGCCGAGAGCGGCACTACCGAGGCCGCACCGGCCGACAGTGCCGCGCTGCAGGCGCGCATTACAGAGCTCGAAGCCGAGAACGAGCGCCTGCGCCAGCAGGTCAAGGCGCTGCAGGAGCTGCTGGCCGAATAAACCCAGGACGGTTCATGGCCCCATTCAGCTGCCCAGCGGGCGCAGCAGCTCGGCGAGGTCGTTTTCGGTGAAAAGCGGCTGCCCACGCCCGGTGGCGCCAGCGAGCAGGCCCGCCGCCAGGGCGGCCTTGCGCTCCTGCAGCGCCAGGATGCGCTCCTCAATCGTGCCGCTGGCCACGAGCTTGTAGACCATGACCTGGTTTTCCTGGCCGATACGGTGCGCGCGCCCGGTGGCCTGGGCCTCCACTGCCGGGTTCCACCAGGGGTCGTAGTGGATCACGGTGTCGGCCTGGGGCAGGTTCAGCCCCGTGCCACCGGCCTTGAGGCTGATGAGGAACAGCGGCACCTCGCCACTGGTAAAGCGCGCAATCGCGGCCTCGCGTTTTTGCGTCTGGCCGGTGAGCTTGGTCCAGGTCAGGCCGGCAGCCTGCAGGCGCTCCTCGATCAGCGTCAACATGCTGGTGAACTGCGAGAACAGCAGCACGCGCCGGCCCTCGGCCAGCATCTCGGTGAGCAGTTCCATCAGCAGTTCCAGCTTGGCCGAATGCCGCGCCTTGGCAGCGGCGCTGGTTTTCACCAAACGCGGGTCGCAGCAAACCTGGCGCAGCTTCAAAAGCGCATCGAGCACCTGGATCTGCGAGCGCGCCAGGCCCTTGTCGGCCAGGGCATCGCGCACGCTTTTCTCTGTCGCCAGGCGAATGGTTTCGTACAAATCGGCCTGCGCGCCATCGAGCTCCACGCTGGTCACGCTCTCGATGCAAGGCGGTAGCTCCGTCGCCACCAGCGCCTTGGTACGCCGCAGCATGAAGGGCGTGACGCGCTGGCGCAGGCGCAGCAGGGCTTCACTGTCGCCCTGCTTTTCGATCGGCTGGCGAAACAGCTCGCCAAAGCGGCGCTGGCTACCCAGAAACCCAGGCATGAGGAAGTGAAACAGGCTCCAGAGTTCGCCCAGGTGGTTTTCCAGCGGCGTCCCCGACAGCGCCAGGCGCTGGCGTGCATCGAGCTGTGCCACCACCTGCGCCGCCTGGGTGCTGGCGTTCTTGATGTGCTGCGCCTCGTCGAGCACCAGCACATGCCAGCGCTGCGCGAGCCAGCGCTCACGATCGCGCTGCAACAGGGAATACGGGGCGATCAGCAAATCGCAGTCCTGCACGAAGTCGCCGCTGTGGCGCTCCAGGCCGTGCCAGATGCGGGTGCGCAGGCTGGGGGCAAAGCGCTCGGCCTCGCGCCGCCAGTTGCCCAGCAGACTCACCGGCGCAATCACCAGGCAGGGGCGATCGAGCCGCCCGGCCGCCTGCTCGCACAACAGGTGTGCCAGGGTCTGCAATGTTTTGCCCAGGCCCATGTCGTCGGCCAGCACGCCGCCCAACTGGTGCTGGCGCAGAAACTGCAGCCAGGCCAGGCCCTGGCGCTGGTACGGGCGCAGCTCGGCCTGCAGCCCGGTCGGCGGCGCCACCTCGGGCAGCTGGCCGGCAGCGGCGAGCTGGCCCACCAGGGCGCGCAGCGCCTCGGCGCCCTGCCACTGTGCACCCTCGCCCAGAGCGGCGGCGGTGCGCAGCGCCTCCAGGCGCGACAGGCGCAGGCTGCCGGCCTGCAGCGCCTGCAGTTCGCGCTCGCCCACCAGCTCCAGCAAGGCACGCAACCAGGGCTTGAGCGGTGCCGAGGGCAGGCGCAGCCAGCGGCCATCGGCCTGCTCGCGCCACAGCCAGTCGGGCAGCTGCGGGCCGTCGGGCCCGGGCTCGACCTGCGCCAGCCAGTCGGGCAGCCAGGGCAGGATGTCCTGGCGCTCGCCGTTGAGGTAGATGCCCAGTGACAGATCGAACCAGGCCGACGGGGCATCGGGCGTCAGCGCGGCCCATTCGCCGTCTTGCGCCTGCATCTGCACTTCGATGTCGTCCACCTGCTGCACCCATTGCGCCAACAAAGGATCGGGCTCCAGCACAAAGCCGGCGGCGCGCAGCGGCTGCCAGTCCTGCAGCGCCCAATCGAGCCAGCAGCGGGTATCGGGCCGCCCAAACCCACCCTGCCCTTGTGCCTGCAGGCCCAGCAGCTGCAGCTGCGCGCAGGCAGCGGCCTCGGCCGACAGGTCGCGCGTGAGCAGCACGGGCGGGCCATCACCGCCAGGCCGGGGCACCACCACCTGCGCGCCGGGCTGGCTCCACCAGCCACGCAAGCCGGCATAGTCAAAGCGCAGCACCGCCACCACCAGCCCATGCCGGCGCCGCTCTTCGGCTGGCGCCAGGGCGAGCTGCAGCACCGCCCGGGGCGGTACCTGGGGCCAGGGCTCGGGGGCCTGCACCTGCGGCGGCAGCGACAACGGCGCCAGGCGCTGCAGCAGCCGTCCCTGGGAATCGTGAAAGCTGTTGGCTGGCATGGGGGGGGCCGCCAGCAGCAGCGCCAGTTGCCCGGCGTTGAGCCCATCGGGCAAGGCCAGGGTGCCGCAGCAGCCCTGCACGCCATCGACGAACAATGCCGGCGGGCCGGCATGGATGAAAAACGGCTGCGCCCAACCCAATGCACCGGTGCGGGGCGCAGGCGCGGCATCGGTAGCGGAGTGCAAGTGCGGCTGCAAGCGCCACAGGACCGGCGCCTTGCCCGCCACCGCTGGCTGCTCCTGCCACCGCCAGCCAAGGCTGCGCCCCTCCTCCCAGTACAGGGGGGCTCCTACCATCTGGCCGGCGTCGTCGCACAGGAACAGGCGCCCCGTGCTGGCGGCGGTCTGCAGCAGCAGGCGCCCAATGGCGCCTTGCAACATGCAGTCGGCGCTGCTGCCGTGGCCGGCGTGGCCCCCGGCGAGCGCCTCGATCGCACGCACGCAATCGCGGTCCGGCCCCGGTTGGCGCAAGGATTCGAGCGTATACACCGTGCTGTAGCCCGGGCTGCGCGACTTGTTCCAGCCGCCGCGCTGCCCCCAGCGGGCAACACGCCAGTGCAGCGCCAGCTGCTCGGCACCACCGCGCACGCGCTGGTGGCGCAACAGGTAGAGGGGGTATTCCTCGCCGGCCTGCAGGCTGTGCACGGCCGCCTCGGCCGCCGGCGCCAATTCGTCGAGGCGATCGAGCCAGTGCGCCACCTCCTGCGCCGCGTGCAGCTCCGGGTCCGGGGCACGCTGCGGCACGGCCCCGCCCTGCAGCGCATTCACCCCCTGTTGCGCCGCCGCCTGCAACGCCAGGGCAACGCCGTGCTTGCAATCGGCGCCGACGGGACAGGTGCAGTCGCTGGCAAATTGGGCCACGCCACCGCGCCCATCGAGCTGCACCGTTAACTGCACCTCGTAGGGTTCGAACTGCGTGCCCTGAACTTCACCCTCGATGGTCCAGCGCCGCTCCGACACCAGCTCCAGGCTGCAAGCGAGCACCTTGCGCCCGCGAAACAGGAGCAGGCCACGGTCGTAGGCGGCGGCAGGCACATGGCGGCGCAGGGAGTCGGGGATGAAAAAGAACATGGGATCGGCTGGCAGAGAAAACGCGCAAAACCGGCTATTGTGGCCTGCCCCAGGCCGGTGGCACGCGCCAGGGCCGGCCTGCCAACGATAAAAAAAACCCGCCCGGGCCGAGGCCGGGGCGGGGTGGTGCAGAGCCTGGGCGCGAACGCTTACACGGCCTTGGCCACTTCGGCGTATTCCTCGATCTGGTCGAAGTTCATGTAGCGGTAGACGCTGGCCTTGTCAGCGTCGATCACGCCCATTTCTTGGAGGTACTCGGCCTTGGTGGGCAGCTTGCCCAGGCGCGAGGCGATGGCGGTGAGCTCGGCGCTGCCCAGGAACACGTTGGTGTTCTTGCCCAGGCGGTTGGGGAAGTTGCGGGTGGAGGTAGAAATCACCGTCGCACCTTCATGCACCTGCGCCTGGTTGCCCATGCACAGCGAACAGCCGGGCATTTCGGTGCGCGCGCCGGCGGTACCAAAGGCGGCGTAGTGGCCTTCCTTGAGCAGCTCGTTCTGGTCCATCTTGGTCGGCGGTGCGACCCACAGCTTGACGGGGATGTCACGCTGGCCACCCAGCAGCTTGGCGGCTGCGCGGAAGTGGCCGATGTTGGTCATGCAAGAGCCGATGAAGGCTTCGTCGATCTTGGTGCCTGCGACTTCGGACAGGAACTTGGCATCGTCCGGGTCGTTGTGGCAGCAGACGATGGGCTCCTTGATGTCGATCATGTCGAGCGCGATCACGGCGGCGTACTCGGCGTCCTTGTCGGCTTCGA
>JAJTBK010000109.1 GCA_021286965.1 Comamonadaceae bacterium
ATCCGCGTGAACGAGGCCTACCACTACATCTGCCACTTCGGCTGATTCCCCCACCATCGCATCCGACACCGCCATGGCAACCATTCTGCAAAACCTCCCCGTCGGCCAGAAGGTCGGCATCGCCTTCTCCGGCGGCCTCGACACCAGCGCTGCGCTGCGCTGGATGAAGAACAAAGGCGCCCTGCCCTACGCCTACACCGCCAACCTGGGCCAGCCCGACGAGGCCGACTACGACGAGATTCCGCGCAAGGCCATGGAATACGGCGCCGAACAGGCGCGGCTGATCGATTGCCGCACGCAACTGGCGCACGAGGGCATTGCCGCCATCCAGGCCGGAGCGTTTCACATCAGCACCGGCGGCATCACCTACTTCAACACCACGCCGCTGGGCCGCGCCGTGACCGGCACCATGCTGGTGGCGGCGATGAAGGAGGACGACGTCCACATCTGGGGCGACGGCTCGACCTTCAAGGGCAACGACATCGAGCGCTTCTACCGCTACGGCCTGCTGACCAACCCGAGCCTGCGCATCTACAAACCCTGGCTGGACCAGCAGTTCATCGACGAACTCGGCGGCCGCGCCGAGATGTCGGCCTTCATGACGAAAGAGGGTTTTGGCTACAAGATGAGCGCCGAAAAGGCGTATTCCACCGACAGCAACATGCTGGGCGCGACGCACGAGGCGAAAGACCTGGAGTTCCTGAACAGCGGCATCCGCATCGTCAACCCCATCATGGGCGTGGCGTTCTGGAAGCCCGAGGTCGAGGTGCTGGCCGAAGAAGTGTCGATCACCTTCGACGAAGGCCAGCCCGTGGCCATCAACGGCAAAGAGATTGCCGACCCGGTGGAGCTGTTCCTGGAGGCCAACCGCATCGGCGGCCGCCACGGCCTGGGCATGAGCGACCAGATCGAGAACCGCATCATCGAGGCCAAGAGCCGTGGCATCTACGAGGCCCCCGGCATGGCGCTCTTGCACATCGCCTACGAGCGCCTGGTCACCGGCATCCACAACGAGGACACCATCGAGCAGTACCGTGTCAATGGCCTGAAACTCGGGCGCCTCTTGTACCAGGGCCGCTGGTTCGACCCGCAGGCCATCATGCTGCGCGAGACCGCCCAGCGCTGGGTGGCACGCGCCGTCACCGGCACCGTCACGCTGGAGCTGCGCCGGGGCAACGATTATTCGCTGCTCAATACCGAAAGCCCGAATCTGACCTACGCGCCCGAGCGCCTGTCGATGGAAAAGGTGGAAGATGCGCCATTTTCCCCGCTCGACCGCATTGGCCAGCTGACCATGCGCAACCTCGATATTTCCGACACCCGCGACAAACTCGGCGTCTATTCGCGCGCCGGCCTGCTGTCGCTCGGCGGCAATGCCGCACTGGCGCAGCTGGAAGACGGCAAAAAATAAAGAAATCGCCCGATTGGTGATTTGCCTCAGATGTTTACCTCTATCCGTTCGGGCTGAGCTTGTCGAAGCCAGGGCGTGATGTACGAACAGCCCTTCGACAAGCTCAGGGCGAACGGGGTTTGTCTGAGGCAGGTCGCTAATCAGGAGAAATCGGCCGCTCACGCAAGCCAGTCAAGCGCGAGCAGCTATCTAATTTGAAGCAACCACCCGGCCCAGGCAGGGTGGTTTTTTTTCGCCCAACAACCCATGAAAATACTTGGATTTACTTAATACTGCCTTAATGAAAGCAAAATAAACTCAGAAAGTTTCAATATCCACAAAACCACAACAATATCCGATTTATTAACCGTCATCAAAATAAAAATACAAAACAAAACCATAAGATAAGTACACAAACAACCGCATCACCCCGCCATGCAGCACGTGAAAAAAACCCTCTCCCTCGGCATCCTGGCCGCGCTTGGCCTGGCCTGGCTGGCAGCGTCAGCGCAAAACACACCGCCAGCGCCGCCAACGCTGGCGCCCCAGGTCATCGATGACCTGCCGGCCGACTACGCCGCCGACCTGCCCGCGCCACAGCACGCGCAGATCGAGCACGGCCGCTACGTCGCGCGCCTGGGCGACTGCGTCGCCTGCCACACCGGCGACAAGTCCCAGCCCCTGGCCGGCGGCCTGGCGCTGGAGACGCCGTTTGGCAAGCTCTACTCGACCAACATCACGCCAGACAAGCAGCACGGCATTGGTGCCTACAGCTTTGCGCAATTCGAGCGCGCCATGCGCCAGGGCGTGGCCGCCGACGGCCACAACCTCTATCCCGCCATGCCCTACCCCTCGTACGCCAAGATGACGGACGAGGACATGCAGGCCCTCTACGCCTACCTGCTGCAGGGCGTCAAGCCCGTGGCGGCGGCCAACAAGGCGTCGGAGATGGGCTTTCCGTTCAACCAGCGCTGGGGCCTGGCACTGTGGAACTGGGCCTTCCTCGACGCCAGCCCCTTCGTCCCGCAGGCGCAGCAAAGCACCGCCTGGAACCGGGGTGCCTACCTGGTGCAGGGCCTGGGCCACTGCGGCGCCTGCCACACGCCGCGCGGCCTGGCCTTCCAGGAAAAAACCATGACCGGCGAAGGCGGCAAGGGCGCCCTGTTCCTGGCGGGCGAGACCGTCGAAGGCTGGCGCGCCCTGAGCCTGCGCAACCTCTGGACGCCCGAGGCAACCGCCGAACTGC
>JAJTBK010000132.1 GCA_021286965.1 Comamonadaceae bacterium
CCGAGGACGGCCCGCCCAGCACCAGCCAGACACGCCTGAACGCCTACGGCGAAGCCGTGTGGGCGGTGTACGACCTGCGCCAGGTCTGGAAAAGCCTGGGCCCGCGCCAGGAACCCATCGCCCGCAGCCAGGCACCGGGGCGCAACGACCCCTGCAGCTGCGGCAGCGGTAAAAAGTACAAGAAATGCTGCGGCGCTTGATCTAGCTGCGCGCGCAGCTATCAATTTTGGGTGTCCAATCGGCGCCCATGGCCTCTTCCCGCCCCCCCCCTGCTGCCTGCCCGGCGCCCACCTCGGCGCGCCTGGCGCAGTGGTGCTCGGCGCGCGGGCCGTGGCTGCTCGAAACCCTGCTCGTCTACGCCCTGGCGCTGGCCGCCGGCCAGGTTGCCTTCTGGGATGGCTGGGGCGCCCTGCTGTGGCCGCTGGGCAACGCCTACTGGCTGTTCCTGTTCGTCACCTGGGCCGGCGTGCGCCTGGGCTGGTGGGGCACCACCGGCCTGCTGCTGCTCATCGGCCTGCAGGCCGGCGCCGGCACGCGCCAGGGGCTGGGTTTTTTTGCCCGCGACCTGAACTCCGGCGTCTGGCTCGGCTACGCCTCGTACATGCTGATCCTGGCGCTGGTCGGCTGGGCTCTGGCGGGCTACCTGGCGGCGCTGCGCCGGCAAAAGGCCGATGCGCGCATCGCCGCCATCGCCTTTGAATGCCAGGAGGGGCTGCTCATCACCGACGCCCAGGGCCGCATCCTGCGCGCCAACCAGGCGTTCCAGACGCTCAGCGGCTACGACCGCCAGCAAGTCATCGGCCAGCCGCCGTATTTCCTGCTCGCCCACGGCAGCGCCGAACCCCTGCCCTGGCCCGCACTGCAGCGCCAGGAATGGCACCGCCGCAGGAGCGGCGAGCGCTACCCGGTGTGGTTCACGCGCACCCCGGTGCTCGGTGGGCGCGGCCAGGTGACGCACTACGTGCTCACCATGACCGACCTGAGCGACTGGCGCGCCCAGCGCGCCCAGCGCCGCCAACGCGAGCTGCAACTGCGCAGCGCCCTGGTGCGCGAGGTGCACCACCGCATCAAGAACAACCTGCAGGGCATCAGCGGCATGTTGCAGACCCTGGCGCTTCGCTACCCCGAGCTGCGCGGGCCGCTGACCGAGGCCACCGGCCAGGTGCAAAGCATTGCCGTGCTGCACGGCCTGCAAGGGCGCGGCCACGCCGAACAGGTGCAGCTGTGCGAGCTGCTGCGCGACGTCGCCCAGGGCGTGGGCGCGCTCTGGGGGCTGCCGCTGGCGCTGGCTCATGCGGACGGCCTCGGCCCCTGCGCCCTGCACAGCAGCGAGGCCGTGCCGCTGGCACTGATCGTGCACGAGCTGCTGGTCAACGCCATCAAGCACGGCGGCCAGGCAGCGCAGGACGTGTGCCTCCGCCTGGCTCCGGGCACCAGCCCGGGGCAAGCGGTCATCACCATCTCCAACCCCGGCCACTGGCCCGCAGCCGGCCCGCAGCCCTCGCAGGTCGGGCTGGAACTGGTCGCCGCCCTCATGCCACGCCACGGCGCAGCGCTGCAGCTGCGCCAGGAGGGCGAGCGCGCCCTGGCCGAACTGCGCCTGCAGCCCCCCGTACTGCAGCCCCCCACCGACAAAGGAAGCCCCCCATGACCACGCCCCCCGCACCATCCGACCGCCCCGCCCGCCTGTTGCTGGTGGACGACGACCGCCTGATCCTGGGCACCCTGGCCCAGGGCCTGCGCCACATGGGCTACGAGGTGCACCAGGCCGAATCGGCCGAAGATGCCGAGGCCCTGCTCAGCAGCGGCCTGCGCCCCGACATGGCGCTGCTGGACGTGCACATGCCTGGTGCCGGCGGCCTGTGGCTGGCGCAGCGCCTGCGCGAGATCGAGCACGTGCCCTTCGTCATGCTCAGCGCCTACGGCGACGCCAGCACCGTCGCCCAGGCCACGCGCAGCGGCGCCCTGGCCTACCTCGTCAAGCCCCTGGCGCTGACGCAAATCCAGCCGGCCATCGAAACCGCGCTGCAGCGCGCCCTGGAGCTGGGCGAGCTGCGCCGCACGCGCGAGCAGCTGCAAGCCGCGCTCGATGGCGACCGCGTCATCAACGTCGCCACCGGCCTGACCATGGCGCAGCACAAGCTGCCGCGCCAGCGCGCCTTCGAGCTGCTGCGCGCCGCCGCGCGCGCGCAGCGGCGCAAGCTCGCCGATGTCGCACAGGAGACGGTGCAGGCGTACGAAACCCCTTCCGTTTGATCCAGCGCAGACAGCCCTGGTAACACGGTGTAAACAATAGGGGTTACCACTTACCTCTGGCGGGCGCTTTCTTTAAAGAATGTCCCCTCGCCTCGCTGCCTGAACCCCGCCGCACCAGCGCCCGTCCCGGCCCCGATCCTGCCGCTTCATTGCCACCATGTTTCGTGCAGGAAACCGCAGGCCATGCCGCTCACCCCTCTCGCGCCCCTTGCGGGCGATGCCAGCCCGGCGCGCCTGGGCTGGCTGGCGCACCAGCTGTCGCGGCTGCGCATCCGCACCCGCATCACGGCGCTGATGCTGCTGGCCGCGCTCGTCGCCGCGTTGCTGGCGGCCCTGGGCATTCGCGGCCTGGCGGCATCCAAGGAAAGCCTGCGCGTGGTCTACGAAGACCGCATGACGCCGGTGCGCAACCT
>JAJTBK010000148.1 GCA_021286965.1 Comamonadaceae bacterium
GCGTCTGCGCACCCTGATCCGAGGGCGCTCGGGTCGGCCATCGCGGGTGAAGGACATCATGAGCCAGCAAGTGCAGGTGGTCGATGCCCGGCAGCATGTCATGGACCTGGTGCCCCTGTTCTCGCGCGGCGGGCACCACCACATGCCCGTGGTGGATGCGCAGGCGCGGCTGGTGGGTGTCATCACGCAGTCGGACCTGGTGCGTGCCCTGGCCCTGGCGCTTCCCACGGGTGAAGCGGGCACCGCTGCACCATAGTCAACGTGGCCACATCGCGGTACAATCAGCGGGCTCATGCACAGCGCCTTGCCTGTCCATTGGAGCCGTCTCTCCCGGCATTCTTTCTGAACTGCGCCCCGGGTGCAGCGAACCCCACAGCACGCAAAGCACACTGCGCCTGCTCCACCGGACAGGCGTTTGCGCCTGTGGCTCACCCGATTTCGCAGGCGCCGTACACGGATTGAATTGTTTTTTAGAGATTGAACATGGCAAAAGAAGAACTGATTGAAATGCAGGGCAGCGTGACCGAAGTGCTGCCAGACTCGCGCTTTCGCGTCACGCTGGACAACGGGCACCAACTCATCGCCTACACCGGCGGCAAGATGCGCAAGCACCACATCCGCATTCTGGCGGGCGACAAGGTGTCCCTGGAGCTGTCTCCTTACGACCTGAGCAAGGGCCGCATCACCTTCCGTCACCTGGCGGGCCGTCCCGGCCCGGGCGCTGCTCGCTGACCAGTGATTTAAACGGCGTTTTGCCCGTCCAAGCCCGAAACAGGGTGCAAGTCGGGTTAGAATGCCAGCTTGTCGGAGCGTAGCGCAGCCTGGTAGCGCATCTGCTTTGGGAGCAGAGGGTCGCGAGTTCGAATCCCGCCGCTCCGACCAATCATGACAAGGCCTGCAGTGGTTTTCCGCTGCAGGCCTTTTGTCTTTTTAACCGGTGTGGGTGCCTGTCTGTGGATCTTCCAGCACCGTGTGGCCAGAGGGTTTGAAAAGCAACGGGCGCTGCAGCGGCCAGCCACAGCGCCCGTTTCAGCAGGTAAAGGCCTCAGCCGCGCAGATCAGCCCTTTTTCTGCAGCATCTTGATCACGCTCGAAAAATCCTCACCGCCATGCCCTGCAATGCTGTGCGCGGCGTAGATGGCGCGGGCCAGGCCGCCCAGGGGAGTGCTGGCCTTGGTGGCCATGGCGTTTTCCTGGGCCAGGCCCAGGTCCTTGAGCATGAGGTCGGTGCCGAAGCCGCCGGCGTAGCCCTTGGAGGCGGGGGCGTTCTCGTGCACGCCGGGGAAGGGGTTGTACTTCTCCAGCGCCCAGTTGCCGCCGGAGCTGCGGCGCATGATCTCGCTGAGCCCCTTCGGGTCCAGGCCGTTGGCCACGCCCAGGGCGATGGCTTCGCTGGTGCCCACCATCAGGATGCCCAGCAGCATGTTGTTGCAGATCTTGGCGGTCTGGCCGGCGCCTACTGCTCCGGCGTGGAAGATGTTGGCGCCCATTTTTTCCAGCAGGGGGCGGGCGCGCTCCAGCTGGGCTTCGCTGCCGCCGACCATGAAGGTCAGCGTGCCGGCGATGGCGCCGCCGGTGCCGCCGGAGACGGGCGCGTCGATGAAGTCGATGCCTGCCGCCTCGGCCGCCTTGGCGACCTTCTGGCTGGTGGCGGCGGCGATGGTCGAGCTGTCGATCACCAGCGCGCCTTGGGCGATGGAGGCCAGTAGGCCCGGGCCATTGCCGTTGCCCAGGAACAGGCCTTCCACATGCTGGCTGGCGGGCAGCATGGTGATGACCGCCTCGGCGCCCTGCACGGCGTCTTGCGCGCTGGCCGCCACCTGCAGGCCTTCGGCTTTCACCTTGGCGAGGGCGTCCTGGCTCAGGTCGAAGGCTTTGACGCTGTGTCCGGCCTTGTGCAGGTTGATGGCCATGGGGCCGCCCATGTTGCCGAGGCCGATGAATGCGATTTTCATGCTGTGTTGCTCCTGGATGTCGTTGTGATGGTGAAAGAAAAAGGGGGC
>JAJTBK010000151.1 GCA_021286965.1 Comamonadaceae bacterium
GGCGGTGCTCAGGGGCGCCAAACCTGTGCGGCGGGGATAGCCCGCAGGGCTTTCCCCTGGAGGCAAGCGGAGCGCGTAGCGCCCCGCAGGGGCGCGAAGGCATCACGCCGAGTCGTCAGGGCGCAGGCTGGATTCCGACACCGGCATCCACGGTGCTGACGAGTCCAGCAGATAGCGCGCACCGCGCGCGTACAGACCCGAAAGCCCGGCGGGTCGGTAGAACCCGGTGACGCGACACCAGAACTGTGCGCCGTATTCGTTGGTGTAGATCACCGCGTCACTACGCTTGGTGTCAAGCGAGACATGGAACGTCTCACTGCCAAGAACCCGGCACGTCGCCGGCCTTGGCCTCATGCGAGGAGCCCGTCATGTCCATCCGTTTGACCCAGCCCGGCGCCTACGCCGACCTCGGCGACATTTGGCTTCGCGACCAGCTCGCCCGTCTCGCGCAGAAAGGTGCGCAATTCGGCGGGCATTACCGCATCGACGCCGATGCGCTGCTGGCGCGATTGGCGCATACCGCCAGAGCTGCAAAGGCGGCAGCGCCTGCCACTGCGAGGATTTCGACCGGCGACCGCATCCGGCGCGCAACGATCGAAGCCATCGAGCACTGTTCGCGTCTGGAAAGCCGCCTCTGGTAGCCGCGAAGCCGGTCGGTACGGCGTAGTGGCTTTAGCGCAGGTGCAGCACACAGCGGCTGCCAATCCCTGCTGTCTGGCGTGAAGACACCAAGTGCCCAGCTCAGGACTTCTTGTTGTCGTCATACCGTCGCTCGACCTGCAACTGAGCCCTTCGCGTTGCTTGGTGCGGCCGTTCCGCCAAAACCGCACGGGGCGGCAAGGCGGTCAGGTACTCGGCAACATGGATGCCCGATTTATCTAGCTCCTGCAGTTCGATCTGCTCGGATTTCTTGCGGATGCAGAGGGTGATGCTGGGGCAACTTGAGCATGTGTGCCGAACTGCACAGCAAGTGCAAGCGCGCAGGCCTGAAGCTGGAAGCCCGGCCGGAGGCGTCAGCCGACCAGCGGGAGGGGCGATGGAAGCCCGAAGGGGCGAAACCCCGCAGGGGGTTCGATGCGCCACGCGCACGACAGCGCGACCGGCCATGCCTCTTGGCCGGTGACGTCCAGCAGTCAATACATCAACGCATCTCGACTAGTACGCATGACGTATCGCGTATGATTGCGCATGGCGGAACGTTGGCGATCGTCAGCGTTCGAGACAAGCGATCATGGACGTTCGCCGAGGGCAATCGGGTCATAGCTTTCGTTAACAGCAGAGCTACTGCTTGACCAACTAGAGGGTGCAGCATGGGACGTACAGCAATCCATCCGGGTGAGCATCTTGCCGAACAACTGGGTGCGCTTGACCTAAGTGCGGCTGAACTCGGTCGCCTCTTGCAAGTACCTGGAAACCGCATCAGCCAGATCATTACGGGCCATCGGGCTATCACGGGCGACACAGCTTTGCGCCTCGGCCACTTTTTTGGCATCAGTCCGCAGTTTTGGCTCAATCTGCAAGCGACCTATGAGCTGCGGGTGGCCGAAGAGAAGACGGGCGCCACGATCAAGAAACTTCCAACGCTGACGGGACGGCAGAAACGTAAAGCCGATGACCATGCACCGGCAATCTGAAACGTCTACCCGACCACTGCGAAGTAATCCATCGGCCTGGCTCTGCCCACGCCTAATCCCGGCACGCTACGTGTGAGTGCCGAACAAGACGAGGGAGACATGAGCACAACTGAGAAGGAAAAACTGCATTTCGATGTCAGCACGGGCCTGAAGCGCGTGCTTGGCCGCGAACTCATTACGGATGACGAGGTCGCCATCTTTGAGCTGGTCAAGAACTCGTTCGACGCTGGGGCGGATACCGTCCATCTGCACTTCGGCAAGGATCGCATCGTTGTCGCCGATAACGGCAGCGGCATGACCTACGACGATCTCACGCAAAAATGGTTGTTCGTGGCCTACTCATCCAAGAGAACCGAGCGACCGGAGGACGATTTCCGCAACGTAGCGGCAGATCGTCGGCACTTCGCGGGCAGCAAAGGGATTGGGCGCTTCTCATCCGACCGGCTCGGAAGGCAAGTGGTCGTTCAGTCGCGAGCGAAAGGCAAGGATCGGAATGTACACCAACTAACGGTCGATTGGGATCGATTCGAGAAGAACGACCGAGAGCATTTCGAGGCTGTACCCGTCGCATACGCGACGGCTGCCGCATTCGATCTACCGCCGGAACTAGCCAAGTTTGCTGATGGCCTGAAGTACGGCACCGTTATTGACATTAACAAACTCAGGCGGCCCTGGGGCCGGACGCGGATGCTGGCCTTGAAGGGCTCGCTCGCAAAGCTCATTAACCCCTTTGGCGATCAGACCGACCGCTTCAGCATACATATCACTGCTCCTGAAGAGCAGGCGGAA
>JAJTBK010000154.1 GCA_021286965.1 Comamonadaceae bacterium
TGCCCGCCTGGTGGTGGCGCACTGCGATGCACGGCGCGACTTTGTCGGCCATGTGGGCGGCGACGATTTTGTGGTGCTGTTCCAGAGCGACGACTGGCTGCTGCGCTGCCAGGCGATTGCGGACGCCTTCGCGCACGAAGCCCGGTTGCTGTACGACGAAGCAGGCCGCAAGGCCGGGGGCATCCACGCCGAAGACCGCCACGGGGTGCAGCGCTTCTTCCCCTGTACCAGCCTGTCGCTGGGCGTGGCACAGATTCTGCCGGGGAGCTTTCGCCACCCCGAGGAAGTGGCCAACCTGGCCGCCCGTGCCAAGCACGAAGCCAAGCAGTCGCGCAGCGGCATTGCCGTGCTGCCCTGCCCGGCCACGGCACCCGACAGCGGGTTGGCAGCCCCAGCGCCCCCGCAAACTGCCGACGCGCTGGTGGCCTGATCCGCCTGTCAGTCGGTCTCTGGCGCCTGGTCGGCCCAGCCACCCCCCAGGGCCTTGTACAGCGCGACCTGGTTCTGGCGCAGCGCGAGCCGGGTTTGGGCCAGCGCCTGCTGGGCAGTGAACACCGAGCGCTGCGCGTCCAGCACCTCCAGCGAACTGGCCACACCGTTGCGATAGCGCAGGTCGGCCAGGCGCAGGCGCTCGGCCTCCGCCTCGGCCTGTGCCTGCTGGGCGCTGACCTGGTCGGCCAGCGTGGCGCGACCGGCCAGCGCGTCGGCCACCTCGCGGAAGGCCGTCTGAATGGCCTTTTCGTACTGCGCCAGGGCCATGCTGCGCGCCGCCTGCGCCGACTCCAGCGCGGCCTGGTTGCGTCCAGCATCAAAGATCGGCAACAGGGCCTGGGGTGCGAGCGACCAGCCCCAGGTGCCGTCCTTGAACAGGCCCGACAACGCACCACTGGCCGTGCCCGCGCTCGCCGTCAGGCTGATGCGCGGGAAGAAGGCAGCACGCGCCGCACCGATGTTGGCGTTGGCGGCCCGGAGGTTGTGCTCGGCCTGGCGCACATCAGCGCGCTGCACCAACAGGTCGGAGGGGAGCCCCACCGGAATGTCGGCCAGCGCAGCGTGCGGGCTGGCAGTGCTCTCCAGCAGCGCCAGCGCCGGCGCCTTGCCCAGCAGCAGGGTCAGTGCATTGGTGTCGAGCGCGCGCTGGCGCTCCTGCTGCGCCAGGGCGACACGCGCCGTGGCCACCAGCGATTCGGCCTGGCTCAGATCCAGCGCCGAGGCCACGCCCTGCCGGTAACGCATTTGCACCAGGCGCAGCGACTCTTCGCGCGTGGCCAAGGTGCTGCGCGTCAAGGCCAGCAGCTCTTCGTCGGTCTGCAGGTTCAGCCAGGTGCTGGCCACGGCGGCCACGAGGCTGGTTTGCACCGCACGGCGCGCTTCCTCGCTGGCCAGGACCTGGGCCAGCGCAGCTTCCTTGAGGCTGGCAATGCGGCCGAAGAAGTCGATCTCCCACGAGGCAAAGGTCAGCCCCACGGTGTAGGCGCTGCTGATGCTGTCCTGGGACGTGGCTTGCCGGCTGCCCGTGGCGCCCAGGTTGACGGTGGGGGTGAGGTCGGCGGCGCGGATCTGGTGCTGGGCGCGGGCCTGCTCGATGGCCAGCACGGCCACGCGCAGGTCACGGTTGTGCTCCAGCGCCTGGGCGATGAGCGCACGCAGGCGCTCATCGCGCACAAAGTCCTGCCAGGGCGGCATGGCCACAGGGGCGCTGGCGCCCTGGGGCGCGGCAAGGCCCGGCCAGTGCTCGGCCACCGGCGCGGCGGGTCGCTCGTACACCGGCATCAGCGAACAGCCGCCGAGCAGCAAAGCCACCAGCGCTGCCGCCACAGGCGCCGGACGCGAGGTCATCGGCTTAGACAAGGAATCACGCATGGGGGTCCTCCAGACCGGTCTGGTGCGCATGCTGCGCATCAAATTGGCGCTGGCGTGCGCTGCCCTTGAAGAAACCACGCACCAGCACAAAGAACAAGGGCACAAACACCAGCGCCAGCGCCGTGCCCGTGAGCATGCCGCCGATCACGCCGGTGCCGATGGCGTTCTGGGCGGCGGCGCCGGCGCCGGTGGTCAGGGCCATCGGCAGCACGCCGAAGGTGAAGGCCAGGGA
>JAJTBK010000157.1 GCA_021286965.1 Comamonadaceae bacterium
TTGATCTCAGTGATCCAGATTGCCGTGTTGCAACTGCAATGTTTGATGAGGCGCTGTCCAGGCCAGTGACCACCGCGCAAGGGCCGCCCCGCCGCGCTGGTGGTGTCCCCCTTCCCGTGCGCAGCACGAGAGAAGGGGGAAGGCGCGAAGCGACTCAGGGGGTTGCATCAAAAATACCCGTCTTTCTTGCGCTTTTCCATCGAGGCGTCGGAAGTCTTGTCGTCCATGCGCGTGGCGCCGCGCTCGCTCACGTCGGCGGCCAGCGTCTCGATCACGATGTCGTGTGCGCTGGCGGCGGGGCTCTCCACCGGGCAGGTGCAGGTGATGTCGCCCACGGTGCGAAAGCGCACGGTGCGGGTTTCGACCTGCTCGCCGTCCTTCGGCGGCGTCAGCGGCGTGACGGGCACCAGCAGGCCCCGGCGCTCGACCACCTGGCGCTGGTGCGCGTAGTACAGGCTGGGCAGGGCGATGTTCTCGCGGGCGATGTATTGCCACACGTCCAGCTCCGTCCAGTTGCTGATGGGAAAGACGCGGAAATGCTCGCCCGGGGCGATGCGGGTGTTGAACAGCGTCCACAGCTCGGGGCGCTGCGCCTTGGGCTGCCATTGGCCGAAGCTGTCGCGGTGGCTGAAGATGCGCTCTTTGGCGCGGGCCTTCTCCTCGTCGCGGCGCGCGCCGCCGATGAGGGCGTCGAAGCGGAATTCCTCGATGGCTTCGAGCAGCGTGACCGACTGGTGGACGTTGCGCGATTCGCCCGGGTGCGAAAGGCGCACCGTGCCGCGTGCCATGGAGTCTTCCACGCTGCGCACGATCAATTCAGCGCCCAATTCTTGGGCGCGAAAGTCGCGGAAATCCGTCACCTCGGGGAAGTTGTGGCCGGTGTCGATCATCAGGAGCGGGTAGGGGATGTGGCCCGCACCGAATGCCTTCTCGGCGCACTTGAGCATCACCAGCGAATCCTTGCCGCCCGAGAACAGCAGGGCGGGGCGCTCGAAGGCGGCCGCCACTTCGCGCAGGATGAAGATGGTTTCTTCTTCCAGCGCATCGAGGTGGCGGTTGCTCAGGTGGTGGGCGGTGGGTTGCAGCGCGGCGGTGTCGGTTCTGGCGTTCATGTTTTGGGATTCCTGCGGAGATTCAATGGGCGAGGTGCAAACCGCATTCGCGCTGCTCTTCGCCCTTGGTCGGGTCCACGTAGTCGAAGTTGTTGGGTAGGCCGTGCTGCGTGCAGTATTCGTGCAGCTCCTTGGACGACCAGTGCAAGAGCGGCGCGACCTTGATGAGCCCATCGGGATTGATGCTCACGGGCTCCATCTGCGCGCGCACGGCGCTGTCGCTGGCGCGCAGGGCGGTGAACCACACCTGGGGCGCGGTTTCGCGCAGGGCGCGGGCGAAGGGCTCCAACTTCACCTCCTGCGTGAAGGCGTCGTGGCCCGCTGCGCCAATGGCGGGCGTGGGGCCATCGACGGCTTCGCGGTGGGCGCGCGAGCGCAGCGGCAGGTAGGTTTTGAGGTTGAGCTTGAGCAGCTTGCTCACCTCGTCGGCGTAGCGGTAGGTGGCGGGCGTGTTGTAGCCGTTGTCCATCCACACCACGGGCACGTCCGGTTGCACGCGGGTGACGAGGTGCAGGATCACGGCCTCGAAGGGGCGAAAGTTGGTCGTCACGATCGCCGTCTTGCCCAGGCCCAGCGCCCAGGCCACCAGGGCGCTGGCGTTGCGGCCGAGCTCGGCGTTGATGCCGGCCAGGTCGATATCGGCTGCGTGGCTCATGCGGCCTCCCGGGCAAAGAGGGGGCGCGGTTCGAGCACGTCGCCCTGGTAGAAGGCAGCGTAGCGGTCGAACTGGCGCTGGGCGGCAGCCGCGTCCACGCCCTCGGCCAGCACGGCGCTGCTAAAGCCGCTTCGGTGCATGTGCACGAGTTGGTCGATCAGCACGTCGCCCGTGGCGCGGATGTCGCCGGTGAACTTGTAGCGCCGGCGCAGCAGCAGAGCCTGGCTGTAGGCGCGGCCATCGGTGAACTTGGGGAACTGCAGTTCGATGCGTTCCACGCCTGCGAATGCGCCGCTGGCGGCCAGTTCGGCCAGTTCGGCGTCATTGGCGATTTGCAAGGTGTTTTCGGCGCTGGCGCTTGTCTGGAGCGCGCTGGTAGCTATTATTTTCATAGTATTTCTCGGAAGTCTGATTACAGGGCTTCGGCCTTGGCATGGCGCGCTGCATTCGCCGCCTGCTTGAAGGGGTCGTGGCCGATGCGGCGCAGGGCGTCGATGAAGAATTCGCCCGGGTGGCGCAGTTCGCGGTAGGTGTCGAGCAG
>JAJTBK010000159.1 GCA_021286965.1 Comamonadaceae bacterium
TCAGGTTGGTGTCGAGCACCGCGTCCCAGTCCTCGTCCTTGAGGCGCATGGCCAGCATGTCGCGGGTGATGCCGGCGTTGTTCACCAGCACGTGCAAGCCGCCATGGTGCTTCGCCAGGTCATCGACCAGGGCCTCGACGGCCGCGCCATCGGTGACATTGAGCACCACACCCCGGCAATGCGGGTAGGCAGCGAGCGCGGCGCTGATGCCGGCGGCGCCGCTTTCAGTGGTGGCCGTGCCGACCACCTGGTAGCCGCGCTGGGCCAGCTCCAGGGCGATGGCCGCGCCAATGCCGCGCGAGGCGCCCGTGACCAGGGCGACTTGGGGGGGAAGGGTCTGTGTCATGCCAGCAATTCCTTGGTTTGGGCGAGCGTCGCCGGATCGTAAACCGCCGCACCCACCAGGTCGGCATCGATGCGCTTGGTCAGGCCCATGAGCACCTTGCCTGGGCCGCATTCGACGATGTGGCGGCAGCCGCGCGCCTTGAGCGCCTGCACGCATTCGACCCAGCGCACCGGGCCAAAGGCCTGGCGGTACAGGGCATCGCGGATGGCGTCGGCGTCCTGCTGCACGGCAACATCGACGTTGTTGAGCACGGCGATTTGCGGTGCGGCCAGCGCCGTATCGGCCAGGGCAGCGCGCAGTTTTTCAGCCGCAGGCTTCATCAGGCTGGAGTGAAACGGCGCCGACACCGGCAGCGGCAGGGCGCGCTTGGCGCCAGCGGACTTGAGCACTTCGCAGGCTTTTTCCACACCGGCCTTGGTGCCGGCAATCACGGTTTGCGCCGGGTCGTTGAAGTTCACGGCTTCGGCCACTTCGGCAGAGCCCGCGCCAAAGCTGGCCACGGCCTCGGCACAGCCGGCGCGCACGGCGTTGGCGTCCAAGCCCAAAATGGCGGCCATGGCGCCGGCGCCGACGGGCACGGCCTCCTGCATGGCGGCGGCGCGCAGGCGCACCAGCGGCGCAGCCTGCGCCAGCGTCAGCACGCCAGAAGCGACCAGCGCCGAATATTCACCCAGCGAATGGCCGGCGACGCAGGCGGGCTGCGCGCCGCCCTCGGCCTGCCACACGCGCCAGGCGGCCACGCCGGCGACCAGCATCACGGGCTGGGTGTTGGTGGTCAGCGCCAGGGCCTCTTTGGGGCCGTCGTGGATCAGGCGGGCCAGATCCTCGCCCAGCGCCTGGCTGGCTTCTTGCAGGGTTTGCGCCACGACGGGGTGATCGCCCCAGGCGTCGAGCATCCCGACGGCCTGCGAGCCCTGACCGGGAAAGACAAAGGCAAAAGTGTTCATGGTGTCGTCGTCTCTTGTCGTATGAACAAAACCAGCTCCAGCGCTTGAGCAGCAAGCGCTAGCAGCTACATTTTCAGGAGCACAGCACCCCAGGTGAAGCCACCGCCCACCCCTTCGAGTAGCACATGCTGGCCTTTTTGCACCTGGCCGGCGCGCACGGCGTTGTCGAGCGCGAGCGGAATCGACGCCGCCGAGGTGTTGCCATGCTGATCGACAGTGACGATAAGCTTGTCCAGCGGCAGTTTGAGCTTCTTGGCCGTGCCCTGCATGATGCGGATGTTGGCCTGGTGCGGGATCAGCCAGTCGATATCGCTGTCCTTGAGGCCCGCCTTGTCGAGCGTGGCGCGGGCGGTTTTCTCCAGCACGCCGACGGCGAGCTTGAACACCGCCTGGCCGTCCATC
>JAJTBK010000364.1 GCA_021286965.1 Comamonadaceae bacterium
GGCCGCATTTTTTGTTCAACACCCTCAACAGCGCCATCGCCCTGGTGCGCACCGAGCCGGCGCAGGCCGAGGCCCTGCTCGAAGACCTGAGCGACCTCTTTCGCCACGCCCTGATGGCGCAGGACGAGGCCACCACCCTGGGCGCCGAAATCGCCCTGGCGCAGCGCTACCTGGCGATCGAGCAGGTGCGCTTTGGCGAGCGCCTGCGCGTGCAGTGGCTGCTCGACCCCGGCGCCGACGGCGCCCGCCTGCCGCCGCTGCTGCTGCAGCCGCTGGTGGAAAACGCCGTGCTGCACGGCATCGAGCCCAGCAGCCGGGGCGGCAAGCTGCGCATCAGCACCCGGCGCAAGGGCGCGCGCGCCACCATCAGCATCACCAACACCCTGCCGCCCGAGGGCCAGGCGCGCCCCGGCGGCCACGGCATCGCCCTGGCCAACGTGCGCGCACGCCTGGCGCTGCTGCACGACGTGCAGGGCGAATTCCACACCAAAGTCAAAAACGGCCTGTACCAGGTGCGTATCACCCTGCCCTGCTGACGACCCCATGCACATCCTCATCGTTGACGACGAAGCCCTGGCGCGCCAGCGCCTGCGCACCCTGCTCGCCGACTGCCAGGCGCAGGCGCCACAGCCGCACCTGCACATCAGCGAGGCCGCCCACGCCGCGCAGGCGCTGGCGCTGCTGCAGTCGCCCACGGGGCGCAGCGTCGATCTGCTGCTGCTGGACATCCACATGCCCGGCCAGGACGGCCTGGCGCTGGCGCAGCAGCTGCGCAGCATGGCCACGCCGCCGGCGCTGGTGTTCGTCAGCGCCGACACCGGCCACGCGCTCGACGCCTTCGAGCTCGACGCCCTGGACTACCTGAGCAAGCCCGTGCGCCTGCAGCGCCTGCAGCAAGCGCTCGCCAAAGTGCAGCGCCAGCCACATCAAAATACCCCGCAACCCGCGCCCACAGAGCGTGAGGCGCTATTGATACAGGAGCGCGGACGCAGCGAACGCGTGCCCCTGGACGAGGTGCTGTACCTGAAGGCGGAGCAAAAATACCTGACGCTGCGCACCACCGGGCGCACCTACGTGCTCGACGGCGCCCTGAGCGACTACGAGGCGCGCTACCCGACGCACTTTCTGCGCATCCACCGCAACGCCCTGGTGGCGCGCCACGCCGTGCGTGCGCTCGAGCGCCACTGCGACCCGGTCGAAGGCGAAGGCTGGGCCGTGCGCCTGCGCGGCCTGGGCGAGCTGCTCACCGTCTCGCGCCGCCAGCTGCCGGCGGCGCGTGCGGCCCTCAATGCCCCTGCGCGTGCACCAGGCGGCTGATGAGCACCACGGCGCTGATGCCCAGCAGCAGCCAGCCAATCTGCACCAGCGACTGCGCCGCAGACAGGCGCTTTTGCAGCTGCGGAATCAGGTCGGCCAGCGCCACATACACAAAGCTGCTCGCCGCCACGACGAGGAAATACGGCAGCGCCCCATCCCAGTGCCCGACCAGGGCATAGCCGGCGATGCCGCCCAGCGCCGTGACCGAGCCGGCGAGCGACACCTTGAGCAGCGCCATGCTGCGCCCGCCGCCCCGGTGGCGCAGCGCCACCAGGTCGCCGATGTGGTGCGGCACCTCGTGCGCCAGCACCGACAGCGCCGCCACCAGCCCCAGGCGCAGGTCGGCCACAAAGGCCGAGGCGATGAGCACACCGTCGCCAAAGCAGTGCACGCTGTCGCCGGTCAGCAGCGTCCAGCCGCCCTTGCCGTGGTGGTGGTGCTCGTGCCCATGGCTGTGCGCATGGCCGTGGTCGTGGTGCAGGTGCGGCGCGCCCTGGGGGCCGTTCTCATGGCCGTGGTGCCACAGCTCGGCTTTTTCCAGCACGAAGAAGAACACCAGCCCGAGCAGCAGCCCGGCGAACAGGTCGTGCGCCTCGGCCCCGCTCTCGAACGCCTCGGGCAGCAGGTGCATGAAGGCCGTGGCCAGCAGCGCGCCCGCTGCCAGGCTCAGCAGATGCTGCGGCCCGACGCGCCAACGCCCGCCCAGGCCGGCGCGCATGAGCAGGGCCGCAAGCCACACGCTGCCGATGCCGGCGGCCAGGGTGGCGGCGATGATTGCTATCAATGTCATAGCTATTTACGCTGATTAGGCAAGGGCCAGAGCCCAAAAATACCTGATTGGTGATCTGCCTCAGATGTTTACCCCTATCCGTTCGGGCTGAGCTTGTCGAAGCCAGGGCGTGATGTGCGAACAGCCCTTCGACAAGCTCAGGGCGAACGGGGTTTGTCTGAGGCAGGTCGCTAAT
>JAJTBK010000182.1 GCA_021286965.1 Comamonadaceae bacterium
CAGGCTACGTAGATGTCCGTACCAGGCGAAGGCCATGAAAACGTTGCTGACCAGCAACAACATGACGGTTTGCAGGGGAATGGGCAGGCTGTACAAAAAGCTCATGGGCGCTGATTTTAGGAGTCAAATCACCACCCAGCCCAATGTCAGCCAGCGCCAGCAGCTATGGTTTTAATAGCCGCTCATTCCCCCAGATAGGCAGCGCGCACCTTCGGGTCGCTCAGCAGCTCCTGCCCCGGCCCGGTCATGGTGATGAGGCCCGATTCCATGACGTAGCCCCGGTCGGCAATCGCCAGCGCGCGGCTGGCGTTTTGTTCCACCAGGACGATGGTCACGCCCAGGGCGTAGACGTCGCGCACGACCTCAAAGATCTTGTCCACCATGATCGGCGACAGGCCCATGGAGGGCTCGTCGAGCAGCAGCACCTTGGGCTGGCTCATGAGCGCGCGCCCCATGGCCAGCATCTGCTGCTCGCCGCCGCTCATGGTGCCGGCGAGCTGGTCCTTGCGCTCGCGCAGGCGCGGGAAGATGGTGAACATCTTCTCGATGTCGGCCAGGATGCCGGCCTTGTCGTTGCGCGTGTAGGCGCCCATCTGCAGGTTCTCGGTGATGGTCATGCGCGCGAACACGCCGCGCCCCTCGGGCACCATCACCAGGCCCTCTTTCACCAGGTCCCAGGCGCCCCGGCCCTTGATGCTGCGCCCCAGGTACTGGATGTCGCCATCGCTGTAGCCCAGAGTGCCGGTGATGGCTTTCATGGTCGTGGTCTTGCCAGCGCCGTTGGAGCCGATGAGCGATACCAGCTCGCCCTCGCGCACCTCCATGTCCACGCCCTTGACGGCCTGGATGCCGCCGTAGCCGACCTTCAGGCCGCGTACCTTGAGCAGGACTTGTTGGTTGTTTGCTGTCTCGGCCATCTCAATGCCCCCCTGTGCCCAGATAGGCTTCAATCACTTTTTCGTTTTTCTGGATTTCGGCCGGCGTGCCTGCGGCGATCTGCTTGCCATAGTCCAGCACCGTGACGCGGTCGCACAGACCCATCATCAATTTCACGTCGTGCTCGATGATGAGGATGGTGCGGTTGTCGCGGCGGATGCGGTCGATCAGCTCGCGCAGCTGCACTTTCTCGGTGGCGTTCATGCCGGCGGCGGGCTCGTCGAGCGCGATGAGCTGCGGGTCGGTCGCCAGGGCGCGGGCGATCTCCAGGCGCCGCTGGTCGCCGTAGGACAGGGTGCGGGCCTTGAACTCGGCGTACTTGCCGACGCCGACGTAGTCCAGCAGCTCTTGCGCACGCTGGCGGATCGCCGCCTCCTCGGCCTTGAAGCCGGGGGTGCGAAACACCGCCCCCAGCAGCCCCGAATGGGTGCGGATGTGGCGCCCGACCATCACGTTCTCCAGCGCCGTCATGTCGGCAAAGAGGCGGATGTTCTGGAACGTGCGCGCAATGCCGGCCTTGGCCACCAGGTGCACGGCCGTGGGCTCGTAGGGCTTGCCTGCGAGTTCAAAAGTGCCGGTATCGGGCGTGTACAGGCCGGTGATGACGTTGAAGAACGTCGTCTTGCCGGCGCCGTTGGGCCCGATCAGGCCGTAGACCTGGCCGCGACGGATCGTCAGACCCACGTCTGAGAGGGCCTGCAGGCCGCCAAAACGCTTGGAGATGCCCGCGACCTTGAGCACCACTTCTTTGGTTGTATCTGCCATGTTGTTTCTCGGTGCGGGGATCAGGACTTTTGCTCCAGGCTCTTGCCATGCTCGGGC
>JAJTBK010000186.1 GCA_021286965.1 Comamonadaceae bacterium
AACGGGTATAGCGCAAAACCATCGGAGCGTGTCACCCCTTCGTCACACTCAGGGCAAGCTCTGAGCGGGTTGTTGCTGTGAATTCCGCTGCGGCGAGTATCCAGCGAAGGGTCTCGGCGTCGCACGTAGGAGATTCTTCGCTGGTTTCACGCCGAAGAGAGAGGTTCGGGACAGACCCGCTGCTTAGAAACTGCCGACGAGCGCCTCGGCTGCCGGGTTTTTGACGACGACGCAACCCAGTTTGGCGGCACGTTTCTCGAGATTTTTGAGCTCGCGCTCACGGGCGCGGCGTTCGTATTCTTCGCCTCCCATGTCATGGAAGGGTGTGCGATGTTTGAGGACATGATAGAAGGCCCGGGCGATTTTATGCGCCGTGGCCACAATGGCTTGTTTCGGCCCGAGCCGGGCCTTCATGCGCCGATAAAAACCGCCAAAGGCGCTGTCCAGACTGCGGCTCACCGCTTGGGCCGCCAGACGAAAAGCCTGTCCGGCGCGGTTGTTCGTGGGCAAGGTACGACTGCGCAGCCGCTTGCCCCCCGAGATATCATTGTGCGGGGCCAGACCCAACCAGGAGCAGAAGTGCTTCTCCGTCGGAAAGTGACTCATGTCGGTGCCGATCTCTGCAATGATGGTCTGCACCGTGCTTTCGTTCAAGCCGGTGATCGCCACCAGGTCGACGCCCGTGATGCGGTACAAATGGGCCCGGGCATCGAAGTTGGGGGCGTTCTTGCTGTGCGAGTTGGGTTTGCTCGGCGGCGGCAAAGGCGGCAAGTCGTCGTCAATCGGCTTCAGATTGGCAAACTGCTGCTCAATTTCGACATCGCAGGCCACAATCTGCTCGCTATAGAAGTCATACAACGCCAGCGCTTGCTTCAACGCAAACAGATGCTCGGCGCGGTAGTGGCCGGTCAGGGCCTTGGCGATCTCCTGGGCGCTCTTCTTGCACCCTGGTTGCCGCAAGGCAGCCAGCTGCTGCGGCTCGCGCTGCCCAGCCACGATCGCCCGCATGATGGCCTGCCCCGTCACCCCGGTAATGTCCGTGACCACCTGGGTCAATTGCACGTTCATTTGCTGCAACGCCTTCTGCATGTGCTGAATATGCGCCGCCCGATGCTCGATCAACGCCGCCCGGTGGCGCAGGTACGCCCGCAGCGCCACGATCTCGCCTTCCGGCCGGAAAGAGCCGCGCAGCAAGCCCACACTGTGCAAGCCCTGAATCCACTGGCAGTCCTGGATGTCCGTCTTGCGGCCCGGCACATTCTTGATATGCCGGGCATTCACCACGTGCGGCTGCAGCCCGCGGGCTTCCAAGATTTCATACACCGGTATCCAGTACACACCGGTCGATTCCATGGCCACCGTATCGACACCACAGGCTACCAGCCAGTCGGCCAGGGCCTGCAAGTCCGGCGTCAACGTGCCAAACGCCCGCACCGGCTCGGCGCTGCTCGCCGGCGGCGCTGCGGCCCAGATCTCTTCACTGCCGATATCCAACCCGGCGGCCTGCGGGTGGATCACCTGCAAACCGGTCCACTGCCCGGCACTGGCCTGCTTGCGCTGCATCGAATCACCTCGCTCTGGCATGGAATTCGGCGCACCCAGACCCGGTCAGGACTCAGCGGGGTAGACTGCTTAGCGGGGTCAGCGCCCAGCCCGTGCGCTGCCACCAGTGATCGGATCACGCCTGACCAGAACCAGTCTCAGAGACGGGCTGTTAGACACCAAGTAGGTAACGGTCTTAGCTTGTCTGGAGCGGCCGCACGCCATTATACCCGACCCGCTCAGTTTCTCGTGCGAACGCATCCCGTCGCGCGGGATCGTGGGTCTCAGAATGACAACAAAGTCACCGACACTTTTGCGGTATACAACCCTCCACAGCGCTCCTTGTACCGCGATAGCGCCCGATCAACCACTGACCGCCAGCACGCCAGGTCCTCCGCCTGACGCCCTGGT
>JAJTBK010000256.1 GCA_021286965.1 Comamonadaceae bacterium
GTGATCGCCGCCCAGTAGATGAGCACGCGCTGGCCCAGCGGGCGCAGGCGGCGCACGCGCCAGATGGTGTTGAGCGTGCGGTCGATGGTCAGGATCAGCATCAGCGTCGTCAGCAGCAGCACGGAAAAGCCCGCCACCCCCAGGCGGCTGGCCTTGGCGGCGAACTGCGTGATGTAGTCCAGCACCTGGCGCGCGATGGTTTCCGGGATCAGGCTGTCGATCAGCCAGCGCTGCAGCAGCTCCTGCGCCTTGCCGAAGATGGGAAAGGCGGTGAACGCCGCCAGCGCCACGGTGGCAAAGGGCACCAGCGCCAACATGGTGGTGAACGTCAGGCTGCTGGCCGTCAGGCCCAGCTTGTCCTCGCGAAAACGCGCGCGCAGCATGTGCAAGGTGCTGCGCCAGGGAAAGCGCGCCAGCTGCGCCGGCAGGGCGCGCGCATGTTGTGCCAGGGTGAGCAGGGTAAAAGCCATGGCCGATATGATGCCAGCCCCATGACGACGATCACCCCCCCCTCGGCCCAGGCCGCCCTCGCCCCTTCCGTTCCCCCTGCCGTGCAGACCTCGCGCTGGCTGGCCGTGGGCAGCCTGCTGGGCCTCATCGTGCTGTGCCTGGCCTGGGAGCTGTGGCTGGCGCCGCTGCGCCCGGGCGGCTCGTGGCTGGCGCTCAAGGCGCTGCCGCTGTGCGTGCCGCTGGCCGGGCTGCTGAAAAACCGCATGTACACCTACCGCTGGGTCAGCCTGGTGGTGTGGCTGTACTTCACCGAAGGCGTGGTGCGCGCCTGGAGCGACAAGGGCGCCAGCCAGTGGCTGGCCGGGGGCGAAGTCGCCCTGTGCCTGCTGCTCTTCGTCGCCTGCGCCCTGCATGTGCGCCTGCGCCTGCGCGGCGCCGTAAGGAACCCAGCATGAGCGCTGCCCTGCTCGACGAACTGCGCGCCCTGGTGGGCGCCGCCCATGTACTGACCGAGGGCGACCTGAGCGCCTGGGAGCAAGACTGGCGCCGGCGCCGGCGCGGCCGCGCCCTGGCCGTGGTGCGCCCGGGCAGCACGGCCGAAGTGGCCGCCGTGGTGCGCGCCTGCGCCCGTGCCGGCGTCGCCCTGGTGCCGCAGGGCGGCAACACCGGGCTGTCGGTGGGCGCCACGCCCGACGACTCGGGCCAGCAGCTGGTGCTCAGCCTCACGCGCCTGAACGCCGTGCGCGCGCTCGATGCCGACAACCTCACCCTCACCGTCGAGGCCGGCTGCATTTTGCAAAACGTGCAGGCGGCGGCGGCGCAGGCGGGCTTTTTGTTCCCGCTCTCGCTCGCCGCCGAGGGCAGCTGCACCATCGGCGGCAACCTGGCGAGCAACGCCGGCGGCACCCAGGTGCTGCGCTACGGCAACGCCCGCGAGCTGTGCCTGGGGCTGGAAGTGGTCACGCCCCAGGGCGAGGTCTGGTCGGGCCTGTCGGGCCTGCGCAAGGACAACACCGGCTACGACCTGCGCGACCTGTTCATCGGCAGCGAGGGTACGCTGGGCATCATCACCGCCGCCACGCTGAAAATTTTTCCGCAGCCCGCCGCGCAGCTCACCGCCTGGGCCGCCGTGCCGTCGATGGCGGCGGCCGTGCGCCTTTTGGGTCTGGCGCACCAGCACCTGGGCGCAGGGCTGACGGGCTTTGAGGCCATGGGGCAGTTTGCGCTCTCGCTGGTATCCAAACACATGCCGCAGCTGCGCGTGCCCTTTGTCGGCATGGCGGGCGCGCCCTACTGCGTGCTGCTGGAGAACAGCGACAGCGAGAGCGAGGCGCACGCACGCGCGCGCTTCGAGCACCTGCTGGAGCAGGCGATGGACGACGGCTGCGTGCTCGACGCCGTGGTGGCCGAAAGCATCGCCCAGGCGCAGGAGCTGTGGCATGTGCGCGAGAGCATTCCGCTGGCGCAGGCCGAGGAGGGGCTGAACATCAAGCACGACATCTCGGTTGCCGCCTCGCGCATTCCGGCCTTCGTCGAATACACCGACGCGCTCTTGCAGCGCGAAATCCCCGGCGTGCGCCTGGTCAACTTCGGCCACCTGGGCGACGGCAATCTGCACTACAACGTGCAGGCGCCCGAGGGCGGCGACGCCAAGGCGTTCTTGCACACCCAGGAGGCGCGCGTCAACCAGCTGGTGTACGACGCCGTGGCGCAGTTTGGCGGCTCGTTCTCGGCCGAGCACGGCGTGGGCCAGCTCAAGGTGGCGCAGCTCGAACGCTACCAAGACCCCGTCGCCCTGCAGCTCATGCGCGCGCTCAAGCAGGCGCTGGACCCGCAGGGGCTGATGAACCCCGGCTGCATCCTGCGCAGCCATTAAAAATGATAGCTGCTCGCGCTTGCCCAGCAAGCGCTGCAGCCTGTTTTTGCTTGAAAAATGACCGATCTCCCCTCCCCCACCCGCCCCGTGCGCCAGCAGTACGAAGACCTGATGCGCCACGTATTCACGCACGGCGTGGACAAGAGCGACCGCACCGGCACCGGCACCAAGAGCGTCTTCGGCCACCAGATGCGCTTTGACCTGGCCGAGGGCTTTCCGCTCGTCACCACCAAAAAGGTGCACCTCAAAAGCATCATCCTGGAGCTGCTGTGGTTTTTGCGCGGCGAGAGCAACGTGCGCTGGCTGCAAGAGCGCGGCTGCAGCATCTGGGACGAATGGGCCCGCGCCGACGGCGAGCTCGGCCCGGTGTACGGCGTGCAGTGGCGCAGCTGGCCCACGCCCGGGGGCGGGCACATCGACCAGATCGCGCAGGTGGTGCAGCAGCTCCAAAGCAACCCCGACAGCCGGCGCATCATCGTCTCGGCCTGGAACGTGGCCGACCTCGATCAGATGGCACTCATGCCCTGCCACGCCTTCTTCCAGTTCTACGTGGCGCCCGGAGAGTCGCCTTCGGCTCCGGGCAAGCTCAGCTGCCAGCTCTACCAGCGCAGCGCCGACATTTTCCTGGGCGTGCCCTTCAACATTGCCAGCTACGCGCTGCTCACGCACATGCTGGCGCAGCAGTGCGACCTGGCGGTGGGCGACTTCATCTGGACCGGGGGCGACTGCCACATCTACAACAACCACTTCGCGCAGGTGCAGACGCAGCTGGCGCGAGCGCCCTACGCCTACCCCGAGCTGCACATCGCGCGCCGCCCGGCGTCGATTTTTGACTACCAGCTCGAAGACTTCGAGGTGCGCAACTATCAGCACCACGCTGCCATCAAAGCCCCCGTGGCGGTGTGAAAATCGCGGCTTTTGTTTTTACTCAAAGCACCGCATGTCTTCCCACGGTTTTCACGTCCACGGCCCGCATGACCACGCCGTCGAGCACGCTACCGAACACGCCAGCCAGGCCCATGGCGACAGCGACAGCCGCCTGACGAACCAGATCGCCATGTGCACCGCCGTCATCGCCACCGTCGGCGCGCTCTTTTCCTACATGGGCGGGGCGACGCAGGCCGAGGCCGGGCTGCTCAAGAACGACGCCGCCATCAAGAAAACCGAAGCCGCCAACCAGTGGAATTACTACCAGGCCAAGAGCACCAAGCAGGCCCTGGTGGAGCTCGCGCGCGAGCAGGCCAGCGACGAGCGCCGCGCTGCGCTGCAGGCCAAGGTGGACCGCTACGAGAAAGAAAAAGCCGACATCAAGCTCGCCGCCGAGGCGCTCGAAGCACAGTCCCAGCAGCTCGACCACGACAGCGCCGCGCAAATGCACCTGCACCACCGCTGGGCGCAGGCGACGACGACGCTGCAAGTGGCCATCGCCCTGGCGGCCATCGCCCTGCTGACGCGCAAGAAATGGCTCGAATGGGGCATGTTCGGCGTCGCCGGCGTCGGCCTGGCCCTTGGCGGCCTGGCCTTTGCCCACATCTGACCCACCACCCACCCACCACCGGAGCACCCCATGGACCTGCGCCTGATCTACGCCCGCGCCGCCAACGGCGTCATCGGCCAGGACGGCACCATGCCCTGGCACCTGCCCGAAGACCTGGCGCACTTTCGCGCCCTGACGCAAGGCTGCACCGTCCTCATGGGGCGCAAGACCTGGGACTCGCTGCCGCCGCGCTTTCGCCCCCTGCCGGGGCGACGCAACATCGTCCTCACGCGCCAACCCGATTGGAGCGAAACCGGGGCCGAACGCGCATCCAGCCTGCGTGAAGCGCTACAACTTTGTGAGCATGAAGCGGTCGTATGGGTGATCGGCGGGGCACAAATCTACGCCCAGGCCCTGCCCCTGGCGCAGGGCGTGGAGGTGACCGAGATCGCCCAGCCCTTCGACGGCGACGCCTACGCCCCCACCCTCGGCCCCGAGTGGCGCGAATGCGCGCGCCAGGACTGCACCAGCGCCAGCGGCCTGGCGCTGGCCTTCGTCAGCTACCGGCGGCGCGTGTCAGCCACGGCGCGGGCAGCTGCGCCAGCACCTGGCGCAGCAGGGGCCGGGGCGCCACCGGCTCGGCGCGCACCAGGGCCAGCTGCGAATCGCGCAGCACCAGCACGGCGCGCAGGCGCTGCACCTCTGCCTGCAAACGCTCAATCTCACGCTGCTGCGCCTGCAAGGTGCAGCTGCAGCGCTGCTGCGCGCTGGCGCAATGGCGCAGCAGAACTTGGTACTCGTGCGCCAACGGCGGCGCAGCCAACTCGGGGGATGCCACGGCCTGTCTCCTTTGCACAGAACGGTGAGAGAAGTCATCATTCTGCCACTAAATGAGAATGATTCTCAATAACTAGCCTGCTAGGACTTTCCTGGGGGGCGGCTTGTACGAACAACCGAGCACCAGCACAATTTTTCACAATCCCCTACCATCGCGCCCCACCCCGTCAAGGACACCCACCATGCACCCCGCCCTGCCCGCCCCTGCGGCCTCTGCTCCCCACACCACCTCGGATCTACAAACGCAGATGCGCCTGGGCGACCGCGTCATCTTCTCGGCCTGCGTGCTCGCCACCCTGGCGGCGATTGCCATCGGCGTCAGCTACCAGTCGCTCGGGCTGGCGCTGGGCCTGGCGCTGCCGCTGCTGGGCCTGTCGGCAGCGGCGTTCTGGGGCGCCGGCGGCACGCTGCTGTCGCGCCTGCTGCAGTGCGTGGCGCTGGTGGGGCTGGTGGTGTTGCACATCCAGCTGGCGCACGGCCTGATCGAGTTCCACTTTGGCGTCTTCGTCACCCTGGCGCTGCTGCTGGTGTACCGCGACTGGCGCCCGATCGTGCTCGGCGCCGGCCTGTTTGCCGTGCACCACCTGCTGTTCAACCAGCTGCAGGCCGCCGGGTTTGACCTGTACTGCCTCACACGCCCCGACTTCGCCACGATCTTGCTGCACGCGAGCTACGTCGTCATCCAGACCGTGCTCGAAGTGCTGATGGCGATCCGCATGAGCAACACCGCGCGCGAGGGCGACGAGCTGCGCGCGCTGATCGCCCAGGTCGATCGCTCCGACGGCATCCACCTGAACGTGCGCAGCGTAGAGGTGCAGACCCACGCCGCCACCACCATGCGCGACGCCCTGGTGCGCATGGCCGCAGCCGTGCAGCAGGTGCAACAGGCGAGCGAGGGCCTGCGCACCGCCAGCGTGGAAATCGCCCAGGGCAACCTGGACCTGTCGGGGCGCACCGAGCAGCAGGCCTCGGCCCTGGCCGAAACCGCCGCCGCCATGGACCAGCTCAGCGCCACCGTGCGCCAGAACGCCGACAACGCGCAAATGGCCAACCAGCTGGCAATCAACGCCTCCAGCATCGCCAGCAACGGCGGCGCCGTGGTCAGCGACGTGGTGCAGACCATGCAGGGCATCAACGAGGCCAGCCGCAAGATCAGCGACATCATCGGCGTCATCGACGGTATTGCGTTCCAGACCAACATCCTGGCGCTCAACGCCGCCGTCGAAGCGGCGCGCGCCGGCGAGCAAGGGCGCGGCTTTGCCGTGGTGGCCGGCGAGGTGCGCAGCCTGGCGCAGCGCAGCGCCGAGGCGGCCAAGGAAATCAAGGGCCTGATCAGCGCCAGCGTGCAGCAGGTGGAGCAGGGCTCGCAGCTGGCGGACAAGGCCGGCAGCACCATGCAGGAGGTGGTCACCAGCATCCGCCGCGTGACCGACATCGTCGGCGAGATCAGCAGCGCCAGCCAGGAGCAAAGCCAGGGCGTGGGCCAGGTGGGCGAGGCGGTGACGCAGATGGACCAATCGACGCAGCAAAACGCCGCCCTGGTCGAGCAGATGGCGGCTGCGGCCAGCAGCCTCGATCAGCAGGCCGAGCAGTTGATCCACTCGGTCGATATCTTCAAGGTTTAACTTTGCGGCGCGGCCTGCCGGCGGCCTTGGGCCCCGGTTTGCCCGTGCCCGGCGCCTGGCCTTGCTGCCCCTGCAGCCACAGCAGCGTGTCCACATAGGGCACGAAATGCTGCAGGTAACCCGGCGCCACGGCCTGCATCAGCCCGAGCGCACGGTGGATCAGGTGGCTGGTATTGAGCGGCCCGGCCTGCGCCGGCACCTGTGCCAGCGCCTGCTGCACGCGCTGGCCGGCCGACAGGCGCTCCCAGGTGCTGCGGCTGCGCTGCAGCGCGGCCAGTTCGGGCGCGGGCTGCGCACCAGTCTGCAGCCCATCGGCCAGGCGCCCGAGCGGGCCGCGCACCTTGCCGGGTGCAGCGCCAGACACAGCCCCGGGCACAGGCACAGCTACAGCTGCAGGCGCGGCCAACGGCGCCAATGCCTGGGCACGCGCGGCCAGCAGCGCCTGCACGGCGGGCGGCTCGCCGGCGGCGCGCTGCTGCAGCGCCTGTTGGCGCAGGGTGCGCACGGCGGCGGCGCCCAAGGGCGCAGTGCCCCCCGGTGAATTCATGGCGCGGCCTCGGCTTGCACCGGGCGCGGCATGGGGGCAATCTCCACGCGCCGGTTCTGCGCCCGGCCGGCCGCATCGGCATTGCTGGCCACGGCCTGCTGGGCGCCAAAGGCGGCGGCGAACACGTCTTGCGGCGCAATGCCTTCCTCGATCAGCGTGCGCGTGACGGTGAGCGCGCGCTGCGCTGACAGCTCCCAGTTGTCGGCAAAGCGCACGGCAGCGCCCCCGTTGCCGCTGGCGCTGCGCACCGGGCGGTCGTCGGTAAAGCCGCTGACCATCAAAATCTCGCCGCGCGCGCGCAGGTACAGCGCCAGCGGCCCGGCCAGGCTGTGCAAGAGCTGGCGCCCTTCGGGTTCGAGCGCAGCGGAGTTGAAGGCAAACAGCAGGCTGCCGCTGATGCCGATGCGGCCATTGGCCAGCGTCACGCGCCCCGCCGCCAGCGGCCCGGCCAGCGCCTGTTCGAGCGTCAGCAGGCGCTGGGCCTGCTGCGCGCTTTGCGCTTGCTCGCTGCGCAGGCGTTCGGCCAGCTCCATCTGCAGGCCCAGGGCGCAGACCAGCACCAGCGCAAACGCGCCCAGGGCGCCGGCCAT
>JAJTBK010000262.1 GCA_021286965.1 Comamonadaceae bacterium
CCGCCGCCGGTGGCCCTGCCGGAGCCCGACATCGCCGCCTCGCCGGCCACGCTCGATCTGGGCGACCGCCAGGTGCAGCTGCTGCTGCAGATGCAGCAGCCGCGCGTGGTGCTGCTCGGCGGTTTTCTCGCGCCCGAGGAATGCAGCGCGCTGATCGCCGCCGCGCGCCCGCGCATGGCGCGCTCGCTCACCGTCGCCAACGACACCGGCGCCGACGAGCTCAACCAGGACCGCACCAGCGACGGCATGTTCTTCCAGCGCGGCGAAAGCGCCCTGGTGCGCCGCATCGAGGAGCGCATTGCCCGCCTGCTGCGCTGGCCGCTGGAGAACGGCGAGGGCCTGCAGGTGCTGCACTACCGTCCGGGCGCCGAGTACAAGCCGCACTACGATTACTTCGACCCCGCACAGCGCGGCACCAGCACCTTGCTGCGCCGGGGCGGCCAGCGCGTGGCCACGCTGGTGATGTACCTCAACACCCCGGAGCAGGGCGGCGGCACGCGCTTTCCCGAGGCGCAGCTCGAAGTCGCACCGCAGCAGGGCCACGCCGTGTTCTTCAGCTACGCCCGCCCCGACCCCGGCTCGCGCAGCCTGCACGCCGGCGCGCCGGTGCTCGCGGGCGAGAAATGGATCGCCACCAAGTGGCTGCGCGAACGCGAATTTCACTGAGTTTTCTGCCATGACTCCACCTCCCCCGCAGCGCGAATTCACCTTGCGCGGCGTGCTGCTCGGCGCGCTCATCACCCTGGCCTTCACCGCCGCCAACGTCTACCTCGGGCTCAAGGTCGGGCTGACCTTTGCCTCGGCCATTCCGGCGGCCGTGATCTCCATGGCGCTGCTCTACCGCTTCAAGGACGCCAACATCCTGGAGAACAACCTGGTGCAGACCCAGGCATCGGCGGCGGGCACGCTATCGTCCGTCATCTTCGTGCTGCCGGCGCTGCTCATGCTCGGGCTGTGGAGCGGCTTTCCGTTCTGGCAGACGGCCCTGGTCTGCGCTGCCGGCGGCACGCTGGGCGTGCTCTACACCGTACCGCTGCGCCGCGTGATGGTGGTGCAGTCCACCCTGCCCTACCCCGAGGGCGTGGCCGCCGCCGAGGTGCTGCGCGTGGGCGAGGCCCAGCGCCACCAGGGCGCGGGCGCCCGCACCTCCAGCGAGGGCCTGCGCAACCTCGGCTGGGGCACGGCACTGGCGGCGCTGTTTGGCTTTCTGAGCGGCGGCCTGCGCCTGCTGGCCGACGCGTTCAACGTCTGGATCAACGCCGGCAGCGTCGCCTTTCGCGTTGCGGCGGGCTTTTCGCCCGCGCTGCTGGCCGCCGGCTACCTCATGGGCGCGGCCGCTGGCGTCGCCGTGCTGCTGGGCCTGGTGCTGTGCTGGGGCCTGGTCGTGCCCTGGCTAACGGCGCAGGCCACGCTGGCCGAAGGCCAGGCGCTGAGCGCCCTGGCAACGCAGATGTGGGCCACCAAGGCGCGCTTTCTGGGCGCGGGGGTGATCGGCATCTCGGCGCTGTGGACGGTGGCCTCGCTGATCCGCCCCATCATCAAAGCCATTGCTAGCCAGCCCGCGCACAGCGGGCCAGCCGTGCAGGCGGGCGACGAGCGTGAGCGCGACATGCCGCGCAGCTGGATGCTGGCCATCGGCCTGGCAGCGCTGGCCGTGCTCTGGGGCGTGGCCGGCGACTTCATCGGCGAGCACATGCCCGAGCTCGCCAGCGGCGCGCGCTGGGGCCTGGCGCTGCTGTGCGTGCTGTTTGCGGCGCTGTTTGGCTTCTTGGTGGCGGCCGCCTGCGGCTACATGGCGGGCCTGGTGGGCTCGTCGGCGAGCCCCATTTCTGGCATCGGCATCATCGCCACCATCCTCATGGGCGTCTCGCTGCTGCTGCTGGGCCAGCTCTTTCCGGCCTTTGCCACCAGCGTGGCGGGCAAGATGGGTGTGGCCCTGGTGCTGTTCATGGTGGCCGTCATCCTGGCCATGGCGGCGATTTCCAACGACAACCTGCAAGACCTCAAAACCGGCTACCTGGTGGGCGCCACGCCCTGGCGCCAGCAGGTGGTGCTGATCATCGGCTGCCTGGTGGGCGCGTTGGTGATTCC
>JAJTBK010000264.1 GCA_021286965.1 Comamonadaceae bacterium
TGGTTGACGATCAGGCGCAGGTGCTGGCGCTTTTGCTGCGTCGCCAGCACTTTGATGGCGGCGTAGGCGTCGGTCAGGGAAGTGGGCTCGGGGGTGGCGACGATCAGCACCTCGGCGGCGAGCGAGACGGCGAACAGCACGACGTCGGAGATGCCGGCGCCGGTGTCGAGCAGCACGACGTCAAAGCGCGGCGTGAGCGACTGCAGCACGTTGATGAACTGGTTGCGCACCTCGGGCGTGAGGCGCGAGTACTCGACCATGCCCGAGCCGGCGAGCAGCACGGAGAAGCCGCCCGGGGCCTCGATCACGGCCTCGTCGAGCGAGGCGCGGCCGGTGAAAACGTCGTGCAGCGTGATCTTGGGGTGCAGGTTGAGCACCACATCGAGGTTCGCCAGGCCCAGGTCGGCGTCGAGCACCAGCACCTTGAGGCCGTGGCGCGTGAGCGCGGCTGCCAGGTTGGCCGAGACAAAGGTTTTACCCACTCCGCCCTTGCCGCTGGTGACGGCAATCACGTGGGCGCCGGCGGCCAGGCCCAGCGGGCCCGGGGCCTGCGCGGAAGGGGGGAAGGGGGTCAGGGGTGCGTCGCTCATCTCGGTCGCTTTCAATTGACGCTACCAGGGCTGTCCAGTGGCGGGAGTTCTCCCCACCCGGACGGGGCAAAAATGGGGGCGAACAGCATATCTTTTTCTTCGGCGCTCACGGTGCTGTCGGGTTGGGCCTCGATGCGCACGCGGTTGCGTCCGGCTTGTTTGGATTGGTAGAGCTGCTGGTCGGCACGCTCGACCCACAGCTGCTTGGTGCTGCGGATCCACTGCAGGGCAAAGGCACCGCCGATGCTGACGGTGATGTAAATCTGCTCGACCGGCGAGATGCGGATCGCCGTGGTCTCGATGCTGCGGCGCACGCGCTCGGCAATCACGGTGCCGAACTGCGCCTGGCAGGTGGGCAGCACCAGGGCGAATTCCTCGCCGCCGTAGCGCGCCACGGTGTCCATGGGGCGCACGCAGGCGTTGAGCGTGCGCGCCACCGACTGCAGCACCAGGTCGCCCGCGAGGTGGCCGTGGTTGTCGTTGACCTGCTTGAAGTGGTCGATGTCGAGCATCAGCAGCAGCGCCGATTCGCCGGCGCGTGTCACGCGGTCGATCTCGCGGTCGAGCGTGGCGTAGAGGTAGCGCCGGTTCGCCAGCCCCGTCAGCGGGTCTTTGAGCGAGAGCTCGCACAGCCCGTCGATCAGCGCCTGCAGGTAGGCGCTGGGCGCCAGCCCCTCGAGTGCCGGCACGTCGCCACCGCCCTGCGCCACCAGGGCGTGGGCCGTGGCCAGGCGCAGATCCTGCAGGGGCACGGCGGGGCGGGAAGGGGGATGTGTCACGGGCTGCAACAAAAAAGGGTTCTTGAGTTTAGCAGTTGGGTGGGGCCGTCGGCGGCTGCGCTGGCAGCTGCAGCGCTGCCAGTGCCTGGGCGTCGGCGCGGTGCAGCGCCAGCTCGGGGCCGGGGGCCAGGGCGCCGGCGCGCTCCAGGGTGCGCTGCACCGGCAACTTCAAGCCGCTGACGTGCAAGCAGCCCCCGCGCTGGCGCAGCAGCGAGCGCAGGCGCACGAAGGTTTCCACGCCGGTGATGTCGATGCGGTTGATGGGCTGGGCAAACAGGCACACCTGGCGCAGGCCGGGCTCGGCGGCCAGGCGCTCGGCGATCAGGCGCTCCAGGCTGTTGGCACTGGCAAAGTCCAGCTCCGCATCCATGCGCAGCGCCAGCAGCTGTGGTGCCAGTGGCGCGAGCTGCCACAGGTGGCGGTCGCGCAGGCTGCCGTCGGGGTGCAGGCCGACTTCGATGATGCGCGGGTGCAGGCGCTGGTACAAAAAGTGGCACAGGTTGACGAGCACGCCGGCGAGCACGCCCCAGTACAGGCGCGGTGCGGTCACCAGCGTCAGGGCGAAGGTGCTCAGGCTGATGGCGCCCTCGACGCGCGCAATGCGCCACAGGCGCACAAAACCCATGGGCTTGATCAGGCTGGTGATCGCCACCACCACCAGCGCTGCCAGCGCCGATTGCGGCACGTAGTACAGCAGCGGCGTGAGCCACAGCAAGGTGGCCAGCACCAGGGCGCAGGCAAACAGCGTCGCCCAGCCGCTTTGCGCGCCGGCGTACAGGTTCAGCGCCGAGCGCGAGAACGAGGCGCTGGTGGGAAAGCTGCCGCACAGGCCGGCGCTGATCTTGGCCATGCCGTGGGCGATCAGGTCCTGGTTCTCGTTCCAGCGCGTGCCGCTGCTTTGGTGATCGACCTTGGCGCTGGACGCCGTCTCTAAAAAACTCACCAGCGTGATGATGAGCACCGGCAGCACCAGCGTGCCCCATTCATCCCACGACAGCCAGCTGGGCCAGTACAGCACCGGCAGGCCCTCGGGCAGGGCGCCGACGACGGCGCCGCCGCGCTCGGCAAAACCCAGGCCCCAGCTGAGCAAGGCGGCCAGCGCCAGCACCAGCAGCGGTGCCGGGAAGCCCGGGCGCAGGCGCCGCGCCAGCACCAGCAGCGCCAGGCTGCCCAGGCCGAAGGCGGCAGCGAGCAGGTCGAAGTGGTACAGCGAGGGGCTGACCGCGAGCGCGTGCCAGGTGGTGCGCAGGCCCAGCAGCGCCGGCAGCTGGCTGGCAGCAATCAAGAGCGCCGCCGCCTGCGTGAAGCCGCTGAGCACGGGCGAGGTGATGAGGCTCATCAGCCAGCCAAAGCGCACCAGCCCGAGCAGCAGCTGCAGCAGCCCCGACAGCAGCGCCAGCCACACCGCCAGCGCCACCCACTGCGCGCTGCCGGGCTCGGCCAGGCCGCTGAGCGAGGCGCCGATGAGCAGGCTCGACAGCGCCGTCGGCCCCACGCCCAGGCGTGTGGAGGAGCTCCACAGCACCGCCACCAGCGCCGGCACGAGCGAGGCGTAGATGCCCGTCACCAACGGCATTCCGGCAAGGCTGGCGTAGGCCACGCCCTGGGGCACGAGCATCAGGCCGACGGTGATGCCGGCCCAGAACTCGCCCTGCAGCAGGGCACGGCTCGGGCGGGGCCAGGCGAGGAAGGGGAAAAAACGGGCAAGGACAGGAGGCAGCATGGGGGGCGATTGTCCGGCCTGCGCATGGCCCTTGCCTGCCTGCGGGTGCCGGCCGGGGGCGCTACCATGGCTCCATGCCTGATTTGACCCCCAGCCCCGATACCACCCTCATCCACCACCCCTACGTGCCGCCGGCCGGTTTTGCCGCGCCGCAGCCGGGGGTGTACAAGGCTTCGACGGTGTTTTTCCCGAACGTGGCCGCCATGCGCGCGCGCGAGTGGAAGGACAAGAGCGCCTACACCTACGGCCTGCACGGCACGCCCACCACCTATTTGCTCGAAGAGCGCCTGGCCACGCTCGAGGGCGGCGCCCAATGCCTGCTCGTGCCCAGCGGCCTGGCGGCGCTGGCCACGGTGGCGCTGTCGCTCTTGCGCGCGGGCGACGAGGTGCTGCTGCCCGACAACGCCTACGGCCCGAACAAAGACCTGGCGCAGGTCGAGCTGGCGCACTACGGCATCCGCCACCAGATTTACAACCCGCTCGATCCGGCCGACCTGGCCGCCAAAATCATGCCCGCCACGCGCCTGGTGTGGCTCGAAGCGCCGGGCTCGGTGACCATGGAGTTTCCCGATCTGCCCGCCCTGGTCGGCCTGTGCCGCGCCCGGGGCGTGCGCACGGCGCTGGACAACACCTGGGGCGCCGGCCTGGCGTTCGCGCCGTTTGACCTGCTCGGCGACGGCACGCTGGGCGTGGACATCAGCGCCCACGCCCTGACCAAATACCCCAGCGGCGGTGGCGACGTGCTCATGGGCAGCATCGTCACGCGCGATGCCGATGTGCACCTGCAGCTCAAGCTGACCCACATGCGCCTGGGCCTGGGCGTGGGCGCCAACGATGCCGAGGCCGTGCTGCGCGCCCTGCCCAGCCTGCTGCTGCGCTACCGCGCCCAGGATCGGGCCGCGCGCGGCCTGGCGCAGTGGCTGGCGGCGCAGCCGCAGGTGGTGCAGCTGCTGCACCCGGCCTTTGCCGGCAGCCCCGGGCACGCGCACTGGCAGGCGCTGTGCGGCGCGCGCGATCTGGCGGCGGGGCTGTTCAGCTTTGTGTTCGACGCGCGCTACAGCCAGGCGCAGGTCGATCGCTTTTGCGACAGCCTGTGCCTGTTCAAGATCGGCTACAGCTGGGGCGGGCCAACCAGCCTGGTCATGCCCTACAGCCTGGCGGCCATGCGCTCGGCGCCGCAGGCGCAGCTGCAGCCGGGGCACCTGGTGCGCCTGGCTATCGGCCTGGAGGCGGCAGAGGACTTGCGCGCCGACCTGGCACAGGCGCTGGCCCAGGCTTTTGGATGAGGGGCAGCAGCTGCGGCCAGACGTTGGCCAGCAGCTGCGGCTGCGCCTGTGCGTTCGGGTGGATGCCATCGGCCTGGAACAGCGCCAGCGGCTCCTTGGCGTCGGCCACGCCGGCGAGCAAAAACGGCACCAGCGCCGCCTGCTGCGCCTGCGCCACCTGCGCGAACAGGGCGGCAAAGCGCTGGCTGTAGTCCTTGCCGTAATTGGGCGGCACCTGCATTCCCAGCAGCAGCAGGCGCGCGCCGGCCTGCCGCACGGCGCTGGCCATGGCGCGCAGGTTGTCCTCGGTGTGCGCCAGCGGCAGGCCGCGCAGGGCGTCGTTGGCGCCGAGCTCGACGATGACGATGGCCGGGCGGTGCTGCGCCAGCAGCGCCGGCAGGCGGGTGCGCCCGCCGGCAGTGGTTTCGCCGCTGACGCTGGCGTTGTGCACCTGCAGCGGGATCTTTTGCGCCGTCAGGCGCTCTTGTAGCAAGGCCACCCAGCCCTGGCCGCGCGCCAGGCCGTATTCGGCGCTGATCGAGTCGCCGAGCACCAGCAGCGTTGCCGGCGGGCCGGCGGCCGGCGCGGCGGCGCCCGGGCGGCTGGCGCCGGCCAGGGCCAGCGCCAGGATAAAGTGGCGCCGCGTTGCCGCCTTTTTCATCGTTTTGTTTGTCATGCCAGATACCACTTGCACGCCGCTGATGGCGGTTGATCACGTCTACAAATCGGTGCCGGACAGCACCGGCGCGCTGGAGATTTTGCGCGATGTCGATTTTTGCCTGCAGGCCGGGGAGACGGCGGCCATCGTCGGCGCCTCGGG
>JAJTBK010000268.1 GCA_021286965.1 Comamonadaceae bacterium
TTTGCCGGGGCCGATCTGGTCATCGTCAACACCTGCGGCTTCATTGACGACGCCGTCAAGGAAAGCCTGGACACCATCGGCGAGGCCCTGGCCGAGAACGGCAAGGTCATCGTCACCGGCTGCCTGGGCGCCAAGACGGGCAGCAGCGGCGATGGCACGCTGATCCAGGAAGTGCACCCCAGCGTGCTCGCCGTCACCGGCCCGCACGCCGCGCAGGAGGTGATGGACGCCGTGCACGCCAACCTGCCCAAACCGCACGACCCCTTCCTCGACCTGGTGCCCGGCAGCTTTGGCGCCGCCGGCATCAAGCTCACGCCGCGCCACTACGCCTACCTCAAGATCAGCGAGGGCTGCAACCACCGCTGCACCTTCTGCATCATCCCCTCGATGCGTGGCGATCTGGTCTCGCGCCCGGTGGGCGACGTGCTCTCAGAAGCGCGGGCGCTGTTTGCGGGCGGCGTCAAGGAGCTGCTCGTCGTCAGCCAAGACACCTCGGCCTACGGCGTCGATGTGAAATACCGCATGGGCTTCTGGGACGGCAAGCCGGTCAAGACGCGGCTGTTCGACCTGGTGCAGAAACTCGGCGAAATCGCGCGCGAATACGGCGCCTGGGTGCGCCTGCACTACGTCTATCCGTACCCGAGCGTGGACGACATCATCCCGCTGATGGCCGAGGGCCTGGTGCTGCCCTACCTGGACGTGCCGCTGCAGCACAGCCACCCCGACGTCTTGAAGCGCATGAAGCGCCCGGCCAGCGGCGAGAAAAACATCGAGCGCATCGCCCGCTGGCGCGAGCTGTGCCCCGAGATCGTCATCCGCTCGACCTTCATCGCTGGCTTTCCCGGTGAGACGGAGGAAGAATTCCAGCACCTGCTCGACTTCGTGCGCGCCGCGCAGATCGACCGCGCCGGCTGCTTTGCCTACAGCGACGTCAAGGGTGCCGCCGCCAACGACCTGCCGGGCATGTTGCCGCAGGCGTTGCGTGAGGAGCGCCGCGCGCGCTTCATGGCCGTGGCCGAAGAGGTGTCGGCTGCGCGCCTGCAGCAGCGCGTGGGCCAGACCCTGCAGGTGCTGGTCGATCAGGCGCACAGCCTGGGCAAGAAGGGCGGCGTGGGCCGCAGCTGGGCCGACGCACCCGAGATCGACGGCCTGGTGCACCTGCTGCCGCCGCAAAAGGCGAGCAAAACCTACAAGGTGGGCGACTTCGTCAAGGCCCGTGTCGTCCAGGCCCAGGGGCATGACCTCGTGGCGCAGCCTGTTTAATCATCAATTAACTATCAAATTGATAGCTGCTGGCGCTTGTTATATAAGCGTTAGCGGCCCATTTGCTTTCAAACCCTGAGCGCGCCCGGGCCCCGGGCGGGCACGGCTAGAATTCCTGCCCTATGTCTTACCTCGTCCTGGCGCGCAAGTACCGCCCGCGCAATTTCTCTGAAATGGTGGGCCAAGAGCATGTGGTGCAGGCGCTGACCAATGCGCTCACGCAGCAGCGGCTGCACCATGCCTACCTGTTCACCGGCACGCGTGGCGTGGGCAAGACCACGGTCTCGCGCATCCTGGCCAAATCGCTCAACTGCCAGGGCGCGGACGGCCAGGGCGGCATCACCGCCCAGCCCTGCGGTGTGTGCCCGGCCTGCACGGCCATCGACAGCGGGCGCTTTCCCGACTACGCCGAGCTCGACGCCGCCTCCAACCGGGGCGTCGATGAGGTGCAGGGCCTCTTGGAGCAGGCGGTGTACAAGCCGGTGCAGGGGCGCTTCAAGGTCTTCATGATCGACGAAGTACACATGCTGACCAACCAGGCGTTCAACGCCATGCTCAAGACGCTGGAGGAGCCGCCCGAGTACCTCAAGTTCGTGCTCGCCACCACCGACCCGCAAAAAGTGCCGGTCACCGTGCTCTCGCGCTGCCTGCAGTTCAACCT
>JAJTBK010000275.1 GCA_021286965.1 Comamonadaceae bacterium
GGCGATGTACTGCTGGTGCAGGGCGATGGCGACGATGGGCTGGCGCTGGCTGCGCGGCGCGCGCGCGTCCACGCCCTGCCAGGCGAAATAGTCTTGCGCGCTGGCAAACACCTGTTGTGGCGCCCTGGGGTGGTAGAAGGCCGCCTTGGGGTAAATGACGGGCGCGGCCACTGCCGGCAGCGGCTGGCCGCGCAGCTGCGCCGCCAGGGTGGCGAAGAAGCCGCCAAAGTTCTGCTGGCCGCCGTTGCTGTAGTAGTCGATCAGACGGCGCGCCACGGGTTCGGGCAAGCCGCCCCAGCGCGGTTTTTGGTCGTACAGCCACAGCTGGGGCGCCTGCAGGCCGGGCAGGGCCTGGGCCAGGTGCTCGCTGACCTCGTCTTGCAGATAGCTGTCGAACAGCACGGCGGCGTGGCCCTGCCACAGGCCGGCGTCCTGGTTCTTGGGCAGCTGGTGCAGGTAGCGCAATTGCAGCTGCAGGCCCAGCGGCTGGGCAATGGCCTGCAGCTGGCGGAACTTGCCCGCCGGCACGTTGCCGGTGGCGATGAACAGCAGCGACAGCGGGCTCTGGCTCGGCTGCGCCTGCGCTGTGGCGCACAGCAGCAGGGCGAGCAGGACTTGCAGCAGTCGTTTACACATGGAATCAACCTCTAAGGCTTGCTGGTAAAGCGCAAGCAGCTATCAAATAAAGAGCAACAGGACACCCCCCGCCCCGGCCCTGCCCCAGAGCGGGAGGGGGGTGAAGCCTTAAAAGTCCACCCGCGCATTGACGAACAGGCGCCGCCCCTGCTCGGCGTAGCCGAAGTTGGGCGACTCATTCGCCAGGCGCACATTGCCCAGGTTCTGCACCCCGGTGCGCAGGTGCAGGCTGCGGCCATTGCCAAGCTGCCAGGCATGGCCCGTGCTCAGGTGCCACAGGGTGTAGGCGGGCAGGGGCAGGTTGGCGCTGGTCTGGCTGCCGGTGTATTCCGCCGCCAGTTGCGTGTTCCAACCGCCGGCCTTCCAGTCCAGGCGCGTGGTGAAGCTGGTGTTGGGGCGGTCTTGCAGCGCGCGGCCGGTGCTCTTGTCGCGCGTGCGCAGCAAGGTCGCGTCCACGCTCCACTGCAGCGCCTGGGTCATGTCCCAACTGCCCCCCAGCTCCAGGCCCTGGATGCGCGCGGCGTCCACGTTGTCGTACTGGTAGATGCGGCGCGTGCCGATCTGCTGCAGCAGCTTGTAGGTGATGAGGTCCTTGACCTCGGTGTGGAAGAAGGTGGCGCGCAGCGCCAGCTTCTCGGCCGCCTGCCAGTCGGCGCCCAGCTCGAAGGAGTTGGATGTCTCGGGCTTGATGTCGGCGTTGCCGAGGAAGCTGTGCGGCCCTTCTGCACCCACATAGTTGGGCGAAATCTGCTTGAGCGTGGGCGCCTTGAAGGCGTGGCCCCAGCCGCCCTTGACGACCAGCTGCGGGCTCGCCTCCCACACCAGGTAGGCGCGCGGGCTCAGTTCAGAGCCGAACAGGCCGTGGTGATCGGCGCGCAGGCCGAAGGTGGCCAGCAGGCTGGGGGTGAGCGTCCATTCATCCTGCGCGAACAGGGCCTGGTGCAGCACATCGTCGCGGCCGTTTTTCAGGCCGGCGTTGATGAGCTCCTCCTTGCGCCATTCGCCGCCGAAGGTCAGCTGGTGCGCGCCCAGGCGGCGACTGGTGTGGCCGTCGAGCACGCTGTCGGTCATGTCTTGCGCCCGGGTGGGCGCGACACCGTTGCTGCGGCTGTTGCGGATGTTCATCTCGCTGCGGTAGCCGCGCAGCTGCGTGCGCCAGCCGCCGAGCTCGCCCTGGTAGCCCAGGTGCACCTGCTGGCGGTCGATGTCGTAGCGGTTGACGTAGCGGGTCTGCGCCTTGGTGCTGGCGTTGGTGCCGACGTCGTCGTACAGCCGCTCCTCCTGGCCCTGGGTCAGCCCCGCCTCCAGCTGCTGGCCCGGCGCCAGCTGCCACTGCAGCGTGGCGCCGGCGCTGCGCGGGCGGCTGCCTTCGAGCTCGGAATAACGCTTGTCGTCCGGGTTCGCCACCGTGCCCCGGTAGCCGCCCTCGGCCTGCAGCGACAGGCGCAGGTGCTCGCCCAGCGGGCCGGCGGCGTAGGCCGAGGCGCGGCTGGCGTTGGCGGCGGTATCGGCGTTCAGCGCCATCTCGCCGCCCAGGCCGACGCTGCCCGTCCAGCGGTCGCTGGCGCGCTTGGGGATGATGTTCATCACCCCGCCCAGGGCCTCGGAGCCGTAGAGCGCCGACATCGGGCCGCGAATGATCTCGATGCGCTCGATGGCCGAGATCGGCAGCCAGCCGTACTGGTAGTCGGAGTGGCCGATGACGTCGTCGCTGGCGCTGATGCGCCGCCCGTCGATGAGTGTGAGCGTGTGCTTGCCTTCCAGGCCGCGCAGCGCCAGCGTCTTTCTGCCGCCCACCTGGCGGCCCGTGAGGGTCACGCCCGGGGCCTCGCGCACGGCGTCGAGCAGGTCGGCGGCGTTGCGCGCGGCCATGTCGTCGGCCGTGATGACGGTGACGCTGGCGGGCGCGGTGCGCGCATCCTGCTCGGTCATGGTGGCCGTGACGGTGACGGCGGGCAGCAGCTTGGCGCTGCCCGCCTGGGCCAGGACGGTGGCGTCCTGCGCCTGCGCGGCCAGCGCCGGCAGGCCCAGGGTCGCGGCCAGTGCGGCGGCGCGGGTCAGGGAGGAAGAAGGCATAGGGGCTCTTGCTCAAAAAGGAAGAACCGCTGGCTGGACGCGCGAGGCGTGGGGCTGGGCGGGCGTGACGGGGCTGGCTGGCGTGACGCTGGCTCGGCTTCGCATTACGAATGCGAGTGATTCGCATTGGATTATGCCGGGTTTTCCCGTCAAGAAGTTGACACAAGCTGGCGCTAGAGTGCCTCCACTTTGATGAGGAGAGCGTGCATGGCATGGACGAAAGGGCAGGCGGCAGCGCCGCTGGCGGGGGTGGTGGTGGCCGCAGTGCTGGCCGGTTGCGGCGGCGGGGGCGACGGCACAGCCGCGCTGCCGACCCTGGACGGCAAGGCGCCGCTGGTGATTTCGCACCGGGGCCTGCCCGGGCTGTTCCCGGAGGAAACGCGCATGGCCTACGAGGCCGCCGCCGACGCCGGTGGCGACTCGCTGGAGCTGGACGTGCACCTGACGCGCGACTGCATCCCCGTGGCGCGGCACAACCCCTGGCTGAGCGACAACACCAACATCGCCGACGTCGCCGCCAAGTACCCCGAGGTCATGGCGCGCAAGCGCACCGTACCCGGCGTGCTGGTGCCGGTGAAGTACGACGTGGCCAAGTACGGCGGCCCCAAGGCCTACCTGAGCGACCTGACGAACCCGGCCGATCCGAAGTCGGTGCTCAAGTCCCTGGTGGTCGATGGCGAGGACCACACCGGCGACTGGTCGATCACCGACTTCACCCTGGCCGAGCTGCGCCAGTACGGCATCAACGGCACCACCTACGACGCGCGCAACGAGCGCCCCACCACCTACAACGGCCTGCTGCCCATCCTCACGCTGCAGGAGGTGATCGACATCGCCAAGGCCAAGGCCAAAACCACGGGCCGCAGCATCAGCGTGTACCCGGAAACCAAGAACCCGGTCTGGAACAACGCCCAGGCCAAGGCCAACGGCTGCGGCGCCAGCGGTGCTTCGCACCCGTTCGAGGATTTGGTGCTCAAGGTCATCGTGGACAACGGGCTCAACCGCAAGGACTCCGCCCTGTACGTGCAGAGCTTCGACCCCGACAGCCTGCAGTACCTGCGCAGCGCCGGCCTCAAGGCCAAGGCCGTGCAGCTGATCGACGGCAACGACGTGGACTACAAGAGCGGCAACATGGTCTACGTCGGCGACAGCAGCGACGTCTACACCTTCGTCGATGGCCGCCCCTACAGCTACACCGTGGCCGGCAACCCGGCCACCTTCGGCGACATGATCGCGCCCGCCGGCCTGGCGCAGATCCAGAAGTACGCCGACGGCATCGGCCCCTGGAAGCCGCAGGTCATGCGCCTGTCCGGCCCCACGGGCAAGCTCGCCGACGTCAACAGCGCCAGCCCCACCAGCCTGGTGGCCGACGCGCACAAGGCCGGGCTGTTCGTGCACGTGTACACCTTCCGCAACGAGAAGAAGTACCTCGCCGGCCTGTTCAACGGCGACCCGGTGGCCGAGTACCTGCCCTACTTCCGCGCCGGGGTCGATGGCGTCTTTACCGACTTCACCGCCACTGCGCTGAGCGCACGCCAGCAGTTCCTGCAGGCGGCCGGGCGCTGAGCATGTGAGGCCGGCGGCGG
>JAJTBK010000281.1 GCA_021286965.1 Comamonadaceae bacterium
ACTTCCGCGACTAAGCCCCCACCGCACCATGGCAGCGCCCGCACACGACGGCCAGCTCGAAGACCAGTACGAGGATTTGCTCGGGCTGTGGTCGGACCTGGAATCGGCGCTGTCGGTGCTGCTGGCGCGACCGCTGCAGACGCAGGACTTTGCCGCCAAGGTGCTGCAGCTCGACCGCTGGCTGCAGGACCTGGTGGCGCACGACATCGACGCCGCGCTCTACCTGATGTTCCAGCTCGCCTCGACCTCGACGGTGGGCTACAGCGCCTCGCACGCCCTGGTCTGCGGCACGCTGTGCCACATCCTGGCGCAGGATTTGCAGCTGCCCGCACCCGAGCGCGACAGCCTGGTGCGCGCCGCCCTCACCATGAACATCGCCATGACCGCGCTGCAAGACCTGCTGGCCGGCCAGCGCGAACGCCCCAGCGCAGCGCAGCAAGAGGCCATCCGCAGCCACCCGCGCGAAGGCCAGTTGCTGCTCTCGCGCCTGTTCGTGCAAGACGAGCTGTGGCTGGACGTGGTCGGCCAGCACCACGCGCAACTGCCCGAGCGCGAGCCGCTGGCGCAGCTGTCGGCAGCCGACCGGCTGACGCGCATTCTTGGCACCATCGACCGCTACGCCGCCATGATCAGCCCGCGCAAATCGCGCGAAGGGCGCAGCGCCACCGACTCGGTGCGCGCCATCGTCGGCCAGGAAGACACGCGGCGCGAGGAAGTGAGCTACGCCCTGGTGCGCGCCATTGGCCTGTGCCCGCCGGGCACCTTCGTGCGCCTGGACAACGGCGACACCGCTGTCGTTCTGCGCCGCAGCGACAAGGCCAACCAGCCGCTGGTGGCGAGCATTCTGGACGCCAAAGGAGCGCCGCGCCCCGAACCACGCCTGCACCAGACCAGCCTGGGCAAACCACGCGTGCAGTCGGCATTGGCGCATGGCGCCGTCACCGCCGAGGCCAATCACCGCACCATGGTGCGCCTGGGCCTGTACGCCGCGCGCCACAGCCAGCAGCAGCTGCGCAGCATGGTCACCATGCCGGGCGCGCTGCACTGACGGCCCGGCAAGCACCGGCCCTATGGAGCTGCGCTTTTCAACGGCGCTTTTTAGCGGCGCTTTTTTTCTTCGCCACCGGCGCCGGTGCGGCCGGCGCTGGCGGTGCTTTTTTGCCGCCCACCTTGGATTCCTTGCCCTGCAGCAGGCGCTGGATGTTTTCCTGGTGGCGCCAGGCGAGCAGGCCCGCCATCACCGCCATGACCAGGGCCATGGGCGCATTGGCGAACCACAGCGGGCCACTGGCGAGCAGGTAGATGGCCGGCGCCAGGGCTGCCGCCACCAGCGAGGCCAGCGAGGAGTAGCGCGTGGCCAGTACCACCGCCAGCCACACCAGGCCCGCTGCCAGCCCGAGCCAGCCGCTAAAGCCCAGCAGCACGCCCAGCGCCGTGGCCACGCCCTTGCCGCCCACAAAGCGGAAAAATACCGGCCACAGATGGCCCAGGAACGCCGCCAGGCCAACGAGCGCGGCCGTGCCCTCCTCCAGGCCGTAGGGCTGGCCCCAGGCCAGCACCATCACCACGGGCACCCAGCCCTTGACGGCATCAAGCAGCAGCGTCACCGCTGCCGCCGCCTTCGAGCCCGAGCGCAACACGTTCGTGGCGCCGGGGTTTTTGCTGCCGTAGGTGCGCGGGTCGGACAGGCCCATGACCCGGCTGACGATGACGGCAAACGAGAGCGAGCCGAGCAGATACGCCGCCACGGTGGCAAGCAAGGGGTAGAAAAAAGAGGCGGTCAACGCAGTGGTCCTGGCCAGTCAATCAAAGAGGGCGCTATTCTGCCAGCGCGCACTGCACCGGCTTGGCCGCCAGCAGCTGCAGGCACACCCGGGGATCGAGCTGCAGCAAAAAGCCGCGCCGCCCGCCATTGATGGCGATGCGCGGGAGCGCCAGGATGCTCTCTTCGATGTACACCGGCATATCGCGGCGCGTACCAAAGGGCGAGGTGCCACCCACCAGGTAACCGCTGTGGCGATTCGCCACCTCGGGCTGGCAGGGCACGACGCTCTTGGCGCCGATCTGGCGCGCCAGGCTCTTGGTCGAGACCTTGCAATCGCCGTGCATGAGCACGATCAGGGGTTTGGCGTCCTGATCCTGCATGACCAGAGTTTTGACCACCATGTGCTCATCGAACCCGAGCTGGCGCGCGGACTCGGCCGTGCCGCCATGCTCCACATAGTCGTAGGGGTGCTCGGTAAAGGCCACGCCCTGCTGGCGCAGCAGCTGGGTGGCCGGGGTTTCGCTGACGTGGGAAGTCTTTTTTGCCATGGCTAAAAATGGTAGCGGCAAATCCAACGGGGATATTTGCCAGCCCGGGGGCACAGGCCGATCCCATGAGAAAATCACTGGTTATTTCGCCCAAAACACACAGGACACCCGCACCATGGAAGCAGAACGCATCAACCAAATCGGTAGCACCCTCCAGGACATGGCCAATCGCACGCAAGAGCTACGGAGGTATCTTTGACTACGATGCCAAGTACGAACGCCTGCGCACCGTCAACGCCGCGCTAGAAGACCCCAGCGTCTGGAACGACCCGAAGAAGGCCCAGGAGCTGGGCAAGGAAAAGAAGCTGCTCGACGGCGTGGTGCTGACACTGCAAAAGCTCACCGCTGAGCTGGCCGACAACGCCGAGCTCTACGAGATGAGCCGCGAGGAAGACGACGAGGCCGGTCTCGTCACCATCGAAGGCGAGGCCGCCAAGCTGCTGCCGTTGATCGAAGAGCTGGAATTTCGCCGCATGTTCAGCCAGGAGGCCGATCCGCTCAACTGCTTCGTTGACATCCAGGCCGGCGCTGGCGGCACCGAGGCCTGCGACTGGGCCAGCATGTTGCTGCGCCAGTACCTCAAGTACGCCGAACGCAAGGGCTTCAAAGCCACGGTGGAAGAAGAAACCGCTGGCGACGTCGCCGGCATCAAAAGCGCCACCATCAAGATCGAGGGCGAGTACGCCTACGGCCTGCTGCGCACCGAAACCGGCGTGCACCGCCTGGTGCGCAAGAGCCCGTTCGACAGCTCGGGCGGGCGCCACACCAGCTTTGCCTCGCTGTTTGTGTACCCCGAGATCGACGACTCGATCGAGATCAACATCAATCCCTCGGACGTGCGCACCGACACCTTCCGCGCCAGCGGCGCCGGCGGCCAGCACATCAACAAGACCGATTCGGCCGTGCGCCTGACGCACATCCCCACCGGCATCGTCGTGCAGTGCCAGGACGGGCGCAGCCAGCACAGCAACCGTGACGTCGCCTGGCAGCGCCTGCGCTCGCGCCTGTACGACTTCGAGATGCGCAAGCGCATGGAAGAGCAGCAAAAGCTCGAAGACACCAAGACCGATGTCGGCTGGGGCCACCAGATTCGCAGCTACGTGCTCGACAACAGCCGCATCAAGGACCTGCGCACCAACGTCGAAGTCTCGGCCACACAAAAAGTGCTGGACGGTGATCTGGACGTGTTCATCGAAGCCTCCCTCAAGCAAGGCGTGTAAGCACGCGCCGCACCGAAAGCCATTGCCATGATGCGAGAAGGACAAGCTCCTGCCGTGCAGCGCCTCGATTACGGCGCGCCTGCCTACTGGATCGACACGGTTGAACTCACGTTCGACCTCGATCCGACAAAAACCCGGGTGCTCAACAAAATGCGCCTGCGCCGCAACCCGGACGTAGCGCCACAGCCGCTGCGCCTTGACGGCGAGGAGCTCAACCTGGCCCGTGTACTGGTCAACGGCGCCGGCACCTCGTTCAAGATCGAGGGCGAGCAGCTGGTGCTGGAGAACCTGCCCGAGGGCCCCGAGCCCTTTGCGCTGGAGATCTTCACCACCTGCGCCCCCATCAAAAACACCCAGCTGTCGGGCCTGTACGTCAGCGGCGAGACCTTTTTCACGCAGTG
>JAJTBK010000283.1 GCA_021286965.1 Comamonadaceae bacterium
ACGCCGCCGGCAGGAGGCTCCCAGCGCTCATCTGATCCAGTCGAACAACCAGAGCGTGATGAACGAACTGCACGCGATGAAGGAACTGATCGAGGACCGCTTCAATACGCTGGCCTGGCTAGGGCAGGCGCGCCAGAACCCGATCCAGTCCAACCTGATGCTCAAGCTCATCCGCGCCGGCTACTCGCCGGTGCTGGCACGCGCCATTCTGGAGCGCCTGCCCGAAGACCTGGGCGCAGCCGACGCCGTGCGCTGGCTGATGGAAGTGCTCGAACGCAACCTCAAGACCGACGCCCACAGCCTGCCACTGTACGAAGAGGGCGGCATCTTCGCCCTGGTCGGCGCCACCGGCGTCGGCAAGACCACGACCACCGCCAAGCTCGCCGCCCTGTGCGCGCGCCAGTACGGCCCCGGCAGCGTCGGCCTGATCACGCTCGACACCTACCGCATCGGCGCGCACGAGCAGCTGCGCAGCTTTGGCCGCATGTTGGGCGTGGTCGCCCACCTGGCGCACGACCAGGCCGCACTGCAAGACCTGCTGGGCCTGCTCAGCGGCAAGAAAATGGTGCTCATCGACACCACCGGCGTCGCCCCGCGCGACCCGCGCAAGCGCGAGCTGCACGAGGTGCTCGACCTGCCCGGCATCCAGCGCCTGCTGGTGCTCAACGCCGGCTGCCATGGCGATACGCTCGACGACGTGCTCGACGCCTTCAAGACCGATGGGCCGCAGCAAGCACTGCTGTCGAAGGTGGACGAGGCCGTCAAGCTCGGCCCCGCCGTCGATGCGCTGATCCGCCACCAGGCCGTGCTGCGCGGCGTCACCAACGGCCAGCGCGTGCCCGAGGACTGGGAAGCCGCCAACGCCCACCAGCTGGTGCAGCAGTCGATGCGCGCGCCGGCGAAATCGGCCTTCGACCCGAAGGCGATGGAGCTCAACTTCTTCTTCACCCCCGGCGGCAGCAGCGAGGGCGGCCACTATGCTTGATCGCGGCCAGCACCAGGGCATGGGGCTGCTCAAGCGCCAGCCGGCCAGCGGCCTGCGCCTGGCCGCCGTGGCCCAGGCGCCCGACGCCCAGGCCCTGCACGCGCTGTGGTTGCTGTGCCAGCAGCTGCAGCAACTGGGCTACCCCACCTTGGTGCTCGACGGCTGCGCCAGCGAAAGCGAGCACAGTCCGGGCCTGGCGCAGCTGCTGCAGGCCGGCGCCCTGCCCGTCGCACCGCAGCCGGGCGACGGCGCCAGCATTGCCGTGCTGCCCGCTGCACGCGGCCTGCGCCAGCTGCCGCTGGATGCCGCCATGCCGCTGGCACCGCTGCAGCCACTGCTGCGCAGCTACGCCGTGGTGTTGCTGCACGCGCCCGTGCCGCAGCTGTCGGCCCTGCTGCAGCCGCACAGCATCGTGCCGCTGGTGCTGGCGGCCCCTGGCACCAGCGGCACGCAGCAGGCCTACCGCCACATCAAGCACCTGCATTTGCACGCCGCCCTGCCCAGCCTGGTGTGCGCCCTGGTGGCCGGCGACAGCCCGGCGCAGGAGCGCCAGGCGCGCACGCAAATCACCACCTTGCAGCGCTGCGCCGCCGACTACCTGGGGCTGACCCAGCGCGGCCTGGTGCTGCGCGTGCAAAGCCCCCAGGATCTGCAGCGCCTGGCCTTGCAACTGCTGGAAAACGCGAGCACCATCACCGCAGCTGCGTCGCCCCTGCCGCCGTACTATCCCCGGCAGGCAGCGGCAATACCAGCGTTTGTTCGGAGCCACTGATCCGTGATGTACACCGCCAAAGGCCAGCTCGATCGCAACGCCTTGCTGCGCCAGCACGCGCCGCTGGTGCGCCGCATCGCGCACCACATGATCGCCAAGCTGCCGCCGAACGTGGAGGTGGACGATCTGATCCAGGTCGGCATGATCGGCCTGGCGGAGGCGCTCTCGCGCTTCGAGGCGGCGCAGGGCGTGCAGTTCGAGACTTTCGCCAGCCAGCGCATCCGTGGCGCCATGCTCGATGAGCTGCGCGGCAGCGACTGGATGAGCCGCAGCTCGCGCAAGAGCCAGAAAGACATCGAGCAGGCGCTGCACCGCGTCGAACAGCGCCTGGGGCGCAGTCCGCTCGAATCAGAAATCGCCGCCGAGCTCGGCCTGGGCCTGGAGGAATACCAGAGCCTGCTGGGCAAGGTGCGTGGTACGCAGCTGGTGTACCTTGAAGACATGCAGTACGGCGACGAGGGTGACGACGGTTTTTTGGAGCGCCACGTGGCCGACGCCAGCGCGGATCCGCTGTCGCAGCTGCGCGACCAGCGCCTGCGCGGCGCACTCATCGACGCCATCAACGCCCTGCCCGAGCGCGAGCAGTACATCATGGGCATGTACTACGAGCACGATATGAACCTCAAGGAAATCGCCGCCGTGCTCGGCGTCACCGAATCGCGCGTGTGCCAGCTGCACAGCCAGGCCATCGCCCGCCTGCGCACCAAGATGCGGGCGCATTGATTTTTAGGCCTAAATTGCATCTGGCGCTTATCCAGCAAGCGCTAGCAGCTATCAATTTAAGAGTGAATTACCCCAGGGCGCGGTAGATGCGCGCACCAGCGCCCGCGCTGGCGCCGTAGGTCGCCTTGTCCGTTGGCGGCAGCACGCTCGCCGCCTGGCTGTTGGCCAGGGCGGCCACGCGCGCGAGCTGGTCACGCACCTGCAGCAAACGGGTGTTCAGGGCGCGCAAGCGCTGGAGCTGTTCCGGGGTAAGCGCAGGGTTGCCGGCTGGCCCCAGAACCTGCACCAGGGCGGCGGCGGCGCTGCGCAGCAACGTGCTGCTGCGCTCAAGCGCCTGGGCATCGGCGGCCAAAAGCGCGTCGGCAGCGGCTTGCACGGTGTCCTCCGTGCCGGTGAGAAGCAATTCGAGATCCATGAATCAGGCCGCCCAGACGCTACGCAAAGAGAAAAAACCGGGACGGCCGCTGTAGCGGTGGGTCAGTAACTGGCGCGCACCAGCACTTCTTGTGCGTTCGCCAGCAGTTTGTCGGCAATGGCGCCGGCGTTGATCTTGAAGGTGCCGTTCTGGATGGCGGTGCGCATGGCCTTGACCTTGTCGGCATCGAAGTCGCCCTGGCTGCGGCTGCTCGCCTCCAGGCCCCGGGCGGCGTTGGACAGGGACACCGGGGCGCCGCTTTGCGTCGCCGTGCGGCTCTGGGCCACGGCCTGGGCGACGGGAGCGGCCGCACGCGCCTGCTGCTTGGCGGGCGTGGACTGCGCGAGTGCGTTGGCGATTTCCGGGTGTTGGCCTATTTTCATGGTTCTCTCCGCTGCCCTGGATGGGCGGGGGTTTGCGTGTCCATCTTTTCGGCGCCGGGCTCGCAAACTTGAGGCATTTTTGTGCTCTTTTACAAAGACGAAGCCGGCACTTACAGCGCCACGCTCACCGTCCCATCCTCGGACACAGTGCCGCTGATGATACGGCCATTGTCCATGCGCACCCGTACCATTTGCCCCACAGCCCCGGCCCCGAGGGCCTGGCCGGCGGAGGTGATGGCATACCCTGGCCCCTGCACCGTGACGCGCACCTGGGCCC
>JAJTBK010000304.1 GCA_021286965.1 Comamonadaceae bacterium
GCACGTCTCGCACATGCACCATGGCGACTTCTACCATGGCGAAAAGTCGATGACGCTGGACAAGGCGCGCGACGTGAAGATGGAACTCCTCACCAAGAGCGGCAAGGCCATCGTGCTCAAGCCCAAGGTCAGCCTGCTCGACCGCGAAGTGATCGACAGCATGTTCATGAGCAAGAAGGCGCTGCTGGAGTTCTACGAGAAGGAAATCGAAGATGCGCGCAAGACGGGCGTGATGTTCTCGCTGCACGTCAAGGCGACGATGATGAAAGTCTCGCACCCCATCGTCTTTGGCCACTGCGTGAAAATTTTCTACCGCGACGCCTTTGCCAAGCACGCCAAGCTGTTTGAAGAATTGGGCGTGAACGTGAACAACGGCATGGTCGATCTGTACAACAAGATCGCCACCCTGCCGCAGAGCCTGCAAGACGAGATCAAGGCCGACCTGCACGCCTGCCACGAGCACCGCCCGGAGCTGGCCATGGTCGATTCGGCCAAGGGCATCACCAACTTCCACTCGCCCAACGACGTCATCGTCGATGCCTCCATGCCCGCCATGATCCGCAACAGCGGCAAGATGTGGGGCGCGGACGGGCGCCTGAAGGACGTCAAGGCCGTGATGCCCGAATCGACCTTTGCCCGTATCTACCAGGAGATGATCAACTTCTGCAAGTGGCACGGCGCGTTCGACCCCAAGACCATGGGCACGGTGCCCAACGTCGGCCTGATGGCGCAGCAGGCCGAGGAATACGGCAGCCACGACAAGACCTTTGAAATCACCGAAGACGGCGTGGCCAACATCACCGACCTGGCCACCGGCGAGGTGCTGATGAGCCAGAACGTGGAAGAGGGCGACATCTGGCGCATGTGCCAGGTGAAAGACGCCGCCATCCGCGACTGGGTCAAGCTCGCCGTCACGCGCGCGCGCCAGTCCGGGATGCCCGTCGTCTTCTGGCTCGACTCGTACCGCCCGCACGAGGCGCAGCTCATCACCAAAGTCAAGATGTACCTGCACGAGCACAACACGCAGGGCCTCGATATCCAGATCATGAGCCAGGTGCGCGCCATGCGCTACACCCTGGAGCGCGTCATCCGTGGCCTGGACACCATCAGCGCCACCGGCAACATCCTGCGCGACTACCTGACCGACCTGTTCCCCATCATGGAACTGGGCACCAGCGCCAAGATGCTGTCCATCGTGCCCTTGATGGCCGGCGGCGGCATGTACGAAACCGGCGCCGGCGGCTCGGCCCCCAAGCACGTGCAGCAGCTGGTGGAAGAAAACCACCTGCGCTGGGACAGCCTGGGCGAGTTCCTGGCCCTGGCGGTGAGCCTGGAAGACCTGGGGATCAAGAACGGCAACGCCCGCGCCCAGCTGCTGGCCAAGACGCTCGACGCCGCCACTGGCAAGCTGCTGGACAACAACAAGAACCCCAGCCCGCGCACCGGCCAGCTCGACAACCGGGGCAGCCAGTTCTACCTGGCCATGTACTGGGCGCAAGAGCTGGCAGCGCAAACCGAAGACGCCGCGCTGGCGGCCCAGTTCGCGCCCCTGGCCAAGGCCCTGGCCGACCACGAGGCCCAGATCGTCGAGGAGCTCAACAGCGTGCAGGGCAAGGCCGTGGACATTGGCGGCTACTATCTGCCCGACCTGGCCAAGCTCGACGCCGTGATGCGCCCGAGCCAGACCTTCAACGCCGCCCTGGCTGCGCTCAAAGCCTAAGAGGCAGCAGTCTGTACCCCAAGCCGCCCGCCCGCCCGGGCGGCTTTTTTTATGGGCAAATCAGGCTGTAGGGCGCTTACAGACAGCGCCAGCAGCTATCGTTTAAATAGCGCGCCGCCCAACTTGGCGCCGGCCTGGATGCCGCGTTTGGCAAACCAGCCCTGGTTCATCTCCAGCACGTAGCGCACGGGCTCGGCCGAGCAGTGCGAATCTTCGCTGCGTGGCTTCATATCGGCCAGGTTGACGATGCGGCCATCGTCGGCGACGAAGGCGGCGGTCAGGGGCAGCAGGGTGTTCTTCATCCAGAAGCACTGCACACCGGGCTGCTCGAAGACGAACAACATGCCTTCTTGCGCCGGCATGTCGCGCCGGAACATGAGGCCGATCTCGCGTTCGCGGGGTGTGCTGGCGACCTGGCTGTCGATGCGGTACATGCCCGCCGTCAACACGGTGCGCGGCAGATCCAGCTGCGGCGCGTTTTGCGCCAGGGCGCTGGCGCAGACCAGGGCCAGGGAGAGCAGGGGCAGGGAGCGCATGGCGGGGATCATCTTCAAAGCGGTCATACGGCAGGCATGAAAAAAGCCCGCACGGCGGATGCCTGGGTGCGGGCTCTGGGGCGCGAGGCAGCAATCAAGCAGCGTGCTTCTTGTGGCCTTTCTTGGCGTGCTTCTTGGCCTTGACGTGGTGGGCCTTGGCCGAGAACTCGGGCGTGCTGGCGCTGGCCGACAGGCTGGTGCTGGCAGCAACCGGGGTGCTGGCGAAAGCCACGGCGGAGAACAGGCCGGCGGTGATGACAGCGAGGACTTTTTTCATAAATGCCATTTCCTTGACAGAAGGGGGGTGCGTGAACGTCACCCTTTGGCAGCAGGCCGGTGCAGCTGGCATTGTCAGAGGGGACGGGGGGTATTTTGTCGCTAAAATTTCCCCGCTCAGGGGCTTATTTCCCCTCGGCGGCTTCTTTTTTTGCTCAGTATTTTTACGGAGACGCGCGCGCATGAGCTACCAGCACATCCAGGTACCCGCCGAAGGCCAGAAAATCACCGTCAACGCCGACATGTCGCTGAATGTGCCGGCCCAGCCCATCATCCCTTTCATCGAAGGCGATGGCACCGGGATGGACGTCACGCCGGTGATGCGCAAAGTGGTGGATGCAGCCGTCGCCAAATGCTACGGCGGGCAGCGCAAGATTGCCTGGATGGAGGTGTTTGCTGGCGAGAAGGCCACCCGCGTCTACGGCCCCGACGTCTGGCTGCCCGAGGAAACCATGGCCGCCGTGCGCGACTACGTCGTCTCCATCAAGGGCCCGCTGACGACGCCGGTGGGCGGCGGCATCCGCTCGCTCAACGTCGCGCTGCGCCAGGAGCTTGATCTGTACGTCTGC
>JAJTBK010000321.1 GCA_021286965.1 Comamonadaceae bacterium
TTGATCGAAGCCGTGCGCGCCAGCGACGACTGCATTCTGGCCGGCGCCCTCGATTTACCCTCCAGTCCCGCCATCGGCTCGGACGCCACCGCCTTTCTGGGCGTGGCCAGCGGCGTGCCCATCACCGCCGACCTGCACGCCGGCCTGGCTGGCGCCGACGTGCTCATCGACTTCACCCGCCCCGAGGGCACGCTGGCGCACCTGGCGGTCTGCGCCGAGTTGGGCGTCAAGGCCGTGGTTGGTACCACCGGCTTCAGCCCGGAGCAAAAGGACGAACTGGCCGCCTGGGGGCAAAAAACCGCCATCGTTTTTGCCCCGAACATGAGCGTGGGCGTGAACGTCACCTTCAAGCTGCTGCAAATGGCGGCGCAGGCGCTCTCGACCGGCTACGACATTGAAATCATCGAGGCGCACCACCGCCACAAGGTCGATGCGCCCTCGGGTACGGCGCTGAAAATGGGCGAGGTCATCGCCCAGGCCATGGGGCGTGACCTCAAGGACTGCGCCGTGTACGCGCGCGAAGGCGTGACCGGCGAGCGCGATCCGTCCTCCATCGGCTTTGCCACCATCCGGGGCGGCGACATCGTCGGCGACCACACCGTGCTGTTTGCCGGCACGGGCGAACGCATCGAGATTTCGCACAAATCGAGCAGCCGCGCCGGCTACGCCCAGGGCAGCCTGCGCGCCGTGCGCTTTTTGGCCGGCCAGCGCCAGGGGCTGTTCGACATGTTCGACGTTCTGGGCCTGCACTGACGGCGCCGCATCCCATGCAAGCCTGGCACTGGTGGCAACACAGCGACCTGCTGATGCAAGTGGCTGCAGCGCTGCTGCTGGCGATGTCGGTCGCCAGCTGGGTCGTCATCCTGGTGCAGCTGCGCCTGCTGCTGCGCGCCGGGCGCGAGCTGCCGCGTGCGCTGGCGGCCTTCTGGCAGGCGCCGCAACTGGCCGAGGCACGCCAGCGCCTGCCCGCGTTTGACCGCCTCGGGCTGCTCCAGTCCCTGCTCGATGCTGCAAATTTGATAGCTGTTGACGCAATTCCCGCAAGCCTTGGGGCCCAAGGAGGGCGTGAACAGCGGCTCACCCGCGTGCTGCGCGGGGCGCTGCACCAGGTGCTGGCGCGGCTGCAGTGGGGCCAGGTGCTGCTGGCCACCGTCGGCGCCACGGCGCCCTTCGTCGGCCTGCTGGGCACCGTCTGGGGCATCTACCACGCCCTGACGGCGCTCGCCGGCCAGGGGCAGATCAGCATCGAGCAGCTCGCAGCCCCGGTGGGCGAGGCCCTGGTGATGACCGCTGCCGGCCTGGCCGTCGCCATTCCGGCGGTGCTGGCCTACAACTGGTGCGGGCGCAGCAGCGCGCGCATCGAGGCCGAGCTCGAAGGCCTGGCGCACGACCTGCGCAGCCTGTTGCTGGGCTGAGTCGCCATGGCTTTCGGCCGCCTGGAGCACCGCCGCGCCGCGCCGCCGATGAGCGACATCAACGTCACGCCGCTGGTGGACGTGATGCTGGTGCTGGTGGTGATCTTCATTCTGGCGGCGCCCTTGCTGGCGCACTCCATCCGCCTGCAGCTGCCGCCGGCGCAAACGGCGCAGCCGGGCGCGGCCACGCCGTCGGTGTCGGTGGTGCTCGACGCCGATGGCCAGCTGTATGTCGAGGCGCAAGCGCTGGCGCCAGCGGCCCTGGCACCGCGCCTGGCGCAGCTGGCCCTGGAGCGCCCTGGCGCCGAGGTGCAGCTGCGCGCCGATGCCCGCGTGCCCTATGGCCAGGTGCTGCAGGTGATTGATGCCGCGCAGGCAGCGGGCCTGGGGCGCATCGGCTTTGTGGCGGCCCCGCCCGCCCCGCGAACGGGTGGGTGACGCTGCCTGCCGCCTAAAATGCGGGCCGATACCTGATCGCCTGTTCTGATTCCTGCGCCCTGCGCGCACCTCCCTTTGGGGCTCCCATGCAAGAGAAATACAACCACCTCGACGTCGAGCGCGCCGCGCACGCCCACTGGAACGCCACCGACGCCTACCGCGTCACCGAAGACGAGAACAAAAAGAAGTTCTACGCCTGCTCCATGCTGCCCTACCCCAGCGGCAAGCTGCACATGGGCCACGTGCGCAACTACACCATCAACGACATGCTCACGCGCCAGCTGCGCATGAGCGGCTACAACGTGCTCATGCCCATGGGTTGGGACGCCTTCGGCCTGCCCGCCGAGAACGCCGCGCTGAAGAACGGCGTGCCGCCCGCCAAGTGGACCTACGACAACATCGCCTACATGAAGGGCCAGATGCAGGCCATGGGCCTGGCCATCGATTGGAGCCGCGAAGTCGCCACCTGCGACCCCGACTACTACCGCTGGAACCAGTGGCTGTTCCTGAAGATGCTGGAAAAAGGCATTGCCTACCGCAAGACCCAGGTCGTCAACTGGGACCCGGTCGATCAGACCGTGCTGGCCAACGAACAGGTGATTGACGGCAGAGGCTGGCGCACCGGCGCGCTGGTGGAAAAGCGCGAGATTCCGGGCTACTACCTCAAGATC
>JAJTBK010000325.1 GCA_021286965.1 Comamonadaceae bacterium
GCGCCGCCCTGGCGGCCTGGGTGTAGATGGCGGGCAGGTGCAGGCCGCGTTCGGCCAGGGCGTCGGGGCGCAGGGCCATGATGAAGTCCTGGCTGTCCTGCGGCGCGGGCAAGGCGGTGCCGGGCCCGGCGAGCGCCTGCAGGGCCAGGGCGGTGGCCTGCTTGCCCAGGCCGTCGGGGGCGGGGGCCAGGGCGATGGCGCCGCCGTCGGCGACAAAGCTCTCGCGCAGCCCGACCACCAGGGGCTGGGCCTGCGCCTGGGTCCACTGCGCCAGGGCGCGGGTATCGGCCACGGCGGCCTCGCCGGCCTGGCGCGGCAGGCCCGCCAGGCTCAGGATCAGCAGCACGTCGGTGTCGGCGGCGGCGCTTTGCACGGTCTGCTGCCAGTGGGGCAGGTCGTTGGCCAAGGTGGTGCCCTGCCAGTGGTGGGGGCCCCAGTCAAAGGCTTGCAGTTGCGCGGCTTCGGCGCGCCCGGTGGCGTCGGCCACGCCCAGGGCGCGCAGGCGCAGCGGGCCCGGGCGCAGCTGCGCCAGCAGCTCGGTCAGAGGCTGCAGGGGCAGGCGCTCGCGTACGCCGCTGACGTTGGCGGCGCCGGGGTAGCCAAAGCGCTCTGGCTCCTCGCCGCTGGCGTAAATGATGCGCGGCCGGGGGGCGCCGGCGTAGTGCCGGGCGACGAAGTCTTGCGCTTCTTCGCCCACGGCCAGCACCACGTCGGGCTGCCAGCGGCCGATGACGCTGCGCGCGCGCTGGCCGCTGGCGGCCCATTCGGCGGCGTTCGGGTGGTCATCGTCGGCAAAGGTCATGTAGTGCCAGCGCAGTGCCAGGGGGTGGCGGTTGCGCGCCAGGGCGCGCTGCACGCCCCGGTTGAATTGGCCTTCCCAGCGCCCGCTTTCGGCGTAGCTGTGCAGCACCAGCAGGCGTGGCTTTTGGTGGTTGAAGGCGACCAGGGCGGCGAGCAGCAGCAGGCAGAAGGCGCAGGCCAGCAGCCAGCGCAGGCGGGTGGCGTTCATGCGTCCAGCCCCAGCCATTGCCAATAGGGAATGCTGGCGTAGGCCAGCAGCACGCGCACGGCGTTGAGCCCCCATTGGTAGCGCATGAACAGGGCCAAATCCCCACGCTGGCGCAGGCCGGCGCCGAGCGCTTGTTGGTAGGTGGAGTTCTGGTGCGGCAGGAACCAGATGTCGGAAAACAGCGAGGTCAGGAAGACCACGATCCAGGGGTGGATGCCCAGCTCTATGCCCAGCGGCAGCAGCAGCGTGGCCGCCAGTACCATGCCGGCGGTCAGGGGTAGCACCAGGCGCAGCAGCACCGTGACCAGCAGCGCCAGCGCGGTGAACCAGCCCAGGCTGCCATCCATCCACTGCAGGCCGGTGCCCAGCTGCGCCAGCAGCAGCTTGTCCAGGCCGAGGTAGCCCAGCGCCTGCGTCAGGCCGTCGAGCGAGAGCAAAAAGAAAATCATGGGCCAGTCGATCTTGCTCTGGAACGCCGGCTTGTCGAGCAGGCCCAGCACCAGCAAAGCGCCCAGCAGCAGTCCGGCGAGCCAGGCGGCCTGTGACTGGTGCGACTGCGGCCAGAGCGAGCCCAGCACGAACAGGGTAAAGCCCAGCGCCGCCGCCCATTCCCCCCGGCGCAGCGGCCCGAGGGTGTGCAGCTGCGCCTGCAGGCGGGCCTGCGGCAGGGGGGCAGGCACCGCGGGCAGCCAGGCGCGGCGCATGGTGCCCAGGTGCCACAGCAGCAGGCCCAGGGCGACCACTGCCGCGCCGACGAGCCAGGCGGCGCCCTCAAATTCCTGGCGCACCTGGGGCGGCAGCATGGAAAAGGCCGCCAGGTTGGAGGACTTTGCCGTGAGCAAGAGGGGCGCAAACAAGGTGGCGCCGGTGAAGGGGGCCACCATCAGGGCCGTGGCCTCGGGGCTGTGGGCGGGGGCGCCCAGGTTGGCATCCATTTCCTGGTGCAGCGGCAGCAGCAGCGACATGCGCGCGTTCGACGACGGCATGACGATGGAGAGCACAAAGCCAAACGCCGTCAGGGCAAAGCGGTGCCAGGCGGGCCGGTCGGGCAGGCGCAGCAGCACCCACAGCATGAGGCGGTAGGCCAGGCCGGAGCTGACCATGAGCGCCGACAGCCCGTACACCCCCAGCAGCAGCAAAAACGCCCGCGAGTAAAAGCCGTGCAGCGCCACCTGCGCCGGCACCAGCTCGATGAACAGCATGGCGACGACGGCGATCAGGGGCGGAATGAACTCATCGACCAGGTTGAACAGCCACAGCAGCGCCGTCATGCAAAACAGCCCGAGATAGACCGCGCTGTGCGCCGGCAGCGCCGCGCTGCTGGCCAGCCACCAGGCCAGCAGCGGCAGCACCAGGGTGGCGCCCCAGCCCAGCCAGGTGCGGCGCGGCAAACCCGGTGGTGGGTTCGGTTGGGGGGGCTGCGCCGGTGTCTGCGCTGGTGTCTGGGGCGCTGCCGCCAGGGCGCCCAGGCGCTGCGCCAGCGCCAGCAGGGCCTGGCTGCGCAGCGGTGCGTGGCCCGCCAGCAGGGTTTGCAAGGCGGCACGTTCGATGTGCAGGGCGCTCACGGCGTTGTCGGCGCGCAGGTCGGCCAGGTAGCGCACCTGGGCCGGGGGGCCGCCGGCCAACGCCTCGTGGCCACAGGCGGCGCCGCTGCACAGGGCTTGGGGCGTGGGCGTGCACAGCGTGGCCTGGCCTTGCACGATCCAGCCGTAATGCGTGGCCTGGGCGCCCGCCTGGGTCAGCAGCTGGCCCGCCGGCACGTGGCGCACCTGGGTGCCGGCGAGCAGGCGCGCGCGCTCCAGGGCGCTGCAGCCGGCAAACAGCGGGTGGGCGGCCAGGGCGGCGCTCAAGCCAGTGGCGGAGGGGACTTCCATTGCTCTGTTTTTTATAGCTGCTGGCGCTTGTTGAATAAGGGCTGGATGCCTATTTTCTCCAGATATTGGGGTCGGTGCCCTGGCGCGCCAGGGGCTGCGGCAGGCGCAGGCCCAGGTCGGCCAGGCGTTGCTTGATGAGGATGGGCGGTACCTCGAACAGGTGCGCCAATTCTTCCATGCTGCTGGCGTGACCGTCTTGGAGGGTGAACTGCAGCACCTCGGTGGGCACGAGCAGGCGCAGGGCAAAGTCGTTGGCCTCGCTGTCCATGCGTTGGTGGTAGTCCACGTGGTAGCTGTCGCTGACCACGATCTCGCGCCGCATTCCCGGGCGCAGGTGGTGCAGCGCCAGGTGCCCCAGGGCGTGCGCCACGCCGTAGCGCTGGTGCATGAAGGGGTGGCTGGCGTCGATGGTGATGCGCGCCTTGTTCTCGCGCGAAATCTCCAGCAGCGCGCAGGCCGCGCCGGTGCTGCCCAGCGCCATGGCCACGCCCATGCCCCGGGCGATGTGCGCCAGGTTCACGGGCACGGACTGGTCCCAGTGGGTTTTCAAAATGCCTTCGGCGAGCAAACTCATACGGGGAATTATCGGCAGGCTGTGGCTTGGGGTTGACAGGCCGGTGCTGGGGCAAAACCCTGGTGACACAATGGTGTCATTCCCTGGGCCCACCTTTTGCCGCCATGTCCGACCATCCCACCCTCCCCGCACCTACCCCTGCTCTTGTCACGCCGGCCCGCCGCCGCTCGCGTGCGCGCCCACGCGCGGCCAGCGCCGGCGACACCCTGCCCACCCTGACGCCGCAGGCCGTACCGCGCCAGGCGGCGGCCAAGTCCCTGCGCGCGGCGCAGGGGCGCAAGCTGGCGGCGGTGCGCGATCTGCTCGACCGCGAACCCCTGCCTGAGGCCGAGCGCGCGGCCGCGCTGCGCGCGCTGATCGACGGCGCCAGCGAGGACGACCGCGCCATGCTGCGCGCCGCCCTGCTCGACCAGGGCAGCCCGGCGCTGCAAGGCGGCCACCCCGACGACGAGCTGGCCGACGACTGGCGCGAAGGCGGCTATCCCTACAAGCACCTCATGCGCCGCGCCACCTACGAGGCGCAGAAGTACCAGCTGCAGGTCGAGCTGCTCAAGCTGCAGGCTTGGGTCAAAGAGACGGGCCAGCGCGTCGTCATCCTGTTCGAGGGCCGCGACGCCGCCGGCAAGGGCGGCACCATCAAGCGCTTCATGGAGCATCTGAACCCGCGCGGCGCGCGCGTCGTGGCGCTGGAAAAGCCCAGCGAGGTCGAGCGCGGCCAGTGGTATTTTCAGCGCTACATCCAGCACCTGCCGACGGCCGGTGAGATCGTGCTCTTTGACCGCAGCTGGTACAACCGCGCCGGCGTCGAGCGCGTGATGGGCTTTTGCTCCGAGCAGGAGTACCACGAGTTCATGCACCAGGCGCCCGAGTTCGAGCGCCACCTGGTGCGCAGCGGCATCCACGTCGTCAAGTTCTGGTTCTCCGTCACCCGCGCCGAGCAGCGCCGGCGCTTCAAGGAGCGCGAGGTGCACCCGCTCAAGCAGTGGAAGCTGAGCCCCGTGGACCTGGCCTCGCTCGACAAATGGGACGACTACACCCGCGCCAAGGAGGCCATGTTTTTTGACACCGACACCGCCGATTCGCCCTGGACGGTGGTCAAGAGCGACTGCAAAAAGCGCGCGCGCCTGAACGCCATGCGCTACGTGCTGCACAAGCTGCCCTACGCCAACAAATCGCTCAAAACCATCGGCAAGATCGACAGCCTGATCGTCGGCCGGGCCCAGAGTGGCTATTGAGGATTGGAGCCAAGCAAGATGACCATGACGCTTTCCCGCCGCCTGCTCCTGGCCCATGGTGTGGGCACCCTGGCGCTGCTGTGCGCCGCGCAGCAGCGCGCCCTGGCCCTGTCGCTCGACCAGCTGAGCAACGCCGACGCCGCCAGCGGCGTCAAGGCCGCGCTCACCAAGGGCGCCGAGGTCGCCGTCGATCTGCTCGGGCGCCCCGACGGCTTTCTGGGCAACCCGCAGGTGCGCATCGGCCTGCCCGGCCAGCTGCAGGATGCGGCCGAGCTGCTGCGCCGCTTTGGCCAGGGCGCGCGCATCGACGAGCTCATCACCACCATCAACCGCGCCGCCGAGGCCGCCGTGCCCATGGGGCGCGACCTGCTCATCGGTGCGGTGCAGAAAATGACCGTCACCGACGCCAAAAACATCCTCAGCGGCGGCGACACGGCGGTGACGCAGTTCTTTGCCGACAAAACCCGCGCCCCGCTGGGCCAGCGTTTCCTGCCCGTGGTCAGCCAGGCGACGGAAAAAGTCGGCCTGACGCAGCAGTACAACGCCATCGCCGGCAAGGCCGCCAGCTTTGGCCTGGTCAAGGCCGAGGACGCCAACTTGCAGCAGTACGTCACCGGCAAAACGCTCGACGGCTTGTACTTCATGATTGGCGAGCAAGAGCGCAAGATCCGCCACAACCCCGCCGAAGCCGGCAGCGCCCTGCTGCAAAAAGTCTTCGGCGCCAGCCGGTGAAGCGCCGCCCTGCCGCCCCCGCGCCCTGCCCCTGCGGCAGCGGCGCCGCCCTGGTTGATTGCTGCGCGCGCTACTTCGAGCACTGGGCCGACGGCCCCGCTCCCAGCGCCGAGGCCCTGATGCGCTCGCGCTACAGCGCCTTCGTGCTGCTGCGCCCCGACTACCTGCAGGCCACCTGGCACGCCAGCACGCGCCCGGCCACGCTCGACTGCGACCCGGGCCAGCGCTGGCTCGGCCTGCAGGTGCGCGCGGCGCGCAGCACCGGCGCCGACCAGGCCGAGGTCGAATTCATCGCCCGCTGGCGCGAGGCCGGGGGCCGCGCGCAGCGCCTGCACGAGCGCAGCCGCTTCGTGCGCGAGGGCGGGCGCTGGTACTACGTGGACGGCGATTTTTTGGATTAAATCGGCTGCTTAGGCTTGTTGGCAAAGCGTCAGCAGCTATCAAAACAGTAGCTTCTGGCTCACTCCCACCACATCGCGGCAATGTCGTGGGCGTACACCGGGTAATGCATCCACACCCCGCGCAGGCCCTTGCGCAGCACCGAGCTCAGCTGCGGCGCAAACAGCCAGGCGTTGACCGCATCCTTGGCCAGGTGGCGCTGCAGCTGCGCCCACAGCTGCTGGCGTTGGCGCGGCTGCAGGCTGGCGTTGTACTGCGCCACGCGCTGGCGAAACGCCGGGCTGTCGTAGCCGAAGTAGTACTGCGGGTCGGTGTAGATCGGGTAGTCCAGCGGCTC
>JAJTBK010000050.1 GCA_021286965.1 Comamonadaceae bacterium
CGTCACGTCGCTGCTGTTCGTGGTGGTGGTGCTGGGCACGGTGGGGCGCCTGTGCGGCTTCTCGGTGCTCAAGCTGTGCCGCTACCTCAAGGCCGAGCTGCTGCTGGTGCTGGGCACCTCGTCGTCGGAATCGGCCCTGCCGTCGCTGATGGAAAAAATGGAGCAGGCCGGCTGCGCCAAGTCGGTCGTCGGCCTGGTGGTGCCCACGGGTTACTCCTTCAACCTCGACGGCACCAACATCTACATGACGCTGGCGGCGCTGTTCATCGCCCAGGCCACGAACACCGAGCTGACCCTGGGCCACCAGGTCATGCTGCTGCTGGTGGCCATGCTCAGCTCCAAGGGCGCGGCCGGCGTCACCGGCGCCGGCTTCATCACCCTGGCTGCAACGCTGGCGGTGGTGCCCGAGGTGCCGGTGGCCGGCATGGCGCTGATCCTGGGCGTGGACCGCTTCATGAGCGAATGCCGCTCGCTGACCAACTTCGTCGGCAACGCCGTCGCCACCGTGGTCGTCTCGCGCTGGGAAAACGCCCTCGACTACCAGCGCCTGCACGCCGCCCTCGACGGCCAGGCGCAGCCAGCGCCCGAGGCCCACGCACAACCGCTGGGCGTGGCCCAGCCTGCGGCCTGAGGAGGCGCCGCCCTTTTCATGGGTGCATCTGGGGGTGTTGGGGCCGGGCTAGGATGGCGGCTGCCACCACTCTCCACCGCCACTGTCCATGCCGCTTGAAGCCCTGCTGGCCTATGCCCACATCCTGGCCATCCTCATGGCCGTGACTTTCCTGGCCAGCGAAACCGCGTTGTGCCGCACCGAATGGCTGAACGCCGCCGTGGTCGAGCGCCTGGTGCGCATCGATTTGCTGTGGGGCATTTCGGCGCTGTGCGTGCTGGCCTCGGGCCTGGCGCGCAGCTACTGGGGCATGAAGGGCGCCGGCTGGTACTGGGCGCAGCCGCTGCTGCACGCCAAGCTGACGCTGTTCGTGCTGGTGGCGCTGCTGTCGCTGCTGCCGACGCGGCGCTTTTTGCAGTGGCGCCGCACGCTGCGCGCCACGGGCGCACTGCCCAGCGCCGAGGCCCTGCGCGCCACGCGCCGCCTGGTGATGATCGAGGCCCACGCCCTGGTGCTGCTGCCGCTGCTGGGCGTGCTGCTGGCGCGCGGCATCGGCACGCGCTGAGTTACTGCGTTACTGTGGCTGGCACCAGTCGCCAATGCGCTGCAGATAACCGTCGGCGTCCACGCTGGTGATGGGCTGGCCGTGGTTGTAGCCGTAATCGACCAGCAGCACCGGGCAGCCGGCGGCGCGCGCAGCCTGGGCGTCGTTGCTCGAATCGCCAAGCATCAGCGTGCGCGCGGGCGGCGTGCCCAGGGCAGCGCAGGTTTGCAAGAGCGGCAGCGGATCGGGCTTTTTGCGCGCAAAGGCGTCGCCGCCAAAGACGTGGTCGAAAAAGCCATCGAGCCCCTTGGCGCGCAGCAGCCCTTCGGCAAACACCTGCGGCTTGTTCGTCAGGCAGGCCAGGCGCAGGCCGGCGCGGCGCAGGCTGTGCAGGCCCTCGGGCACACCGGGGTAGACGCGGGCAAACTCGCCGTTGATGGCGGCGTAGTGGCGCTGGTAGCTGTCCCAGGCGGCGGGGTAGATTGCTTCTATTTTGATA
>JAJTBK010000393.1 GCA_021286965.1 Comamonadaceae bacterium
GCGCCTCAAGGTGCTCGAAGCGTTCAGGAAGTCCGGCATCAAGCCCGAGTGGATGGTGCTCGACGTGCTGCCCGTGCTGCCGCCGGACCTGCGCCCGCTGGTGCCGCTGGATGGCGGCCGCTTCGCCACGTCCGACCTGAACGACCTGTACCGCCGCGTCATCAACCGCAACTCGCGCCTCAAGTGCCTGCTGGAGTTGATGGCTCCGGAAATCATCGCGCGCAACGAAAAGCGCATGCTGCAAGAAGCCGTGGACAGCCTGCTGGACAACGGCCGCCGTGGCAAGGCCATGACGGGCGCGAACAAGCGCGCGCTCAAGTCCCTGGCCGACATGATCAAGGGCAAGAGCGGTCGCTTCCGCCAGAACTTGCTGGGCAAGCGCGTGCACTACTCGGGCCGTTCGGTCATTACCGTGGGCCCGTACCTCAAGCTGCACCAGTGCGGCCTGCCCAAGCTGATGGCCTTGGAGCTGTTCAAGCCCTTCATCTTCTCGCGCCTCGAAGCCATGGGCATCGCCACCACCATCAAGGCGGCGAAGAAGGAAGTCGAGAGCGGCACGCCGGTGGTCTGGGACATCCTCGAAGAGGTCATCAAAGAGCACCCCGTGATGCTCAACCGCGCGCCCACGCTGCACCGCCTGGGTATCCAGGCGTTCGAGCCCATCCTGATCGAAGGCAAGGCCATCCAGCTGCACCCGCTCGTTTGCGCGGCCTTCAACGCCGACTTCGACGGTGACCAGATGGCCGTGCACGTGCCGCTGTCGGTGGAAGCGCAGATGGAAGCGCGCACGCTGATGCTCGCGTCCAACAACGTGCTGTTCCCGGCCTCGGGTGAGCCCTCCATCGTGCCTTCGCAGGACGTGGTGCTGGGCCTGTACCACGCCACCCGCGACAAGATCAACGGCAAGGGCGAAGGCATGGTGTTTGCCGACGTCGGCGAGGTGCAGCGCGCCCTCGACGCCAAGGAAACCGAGCTGCACGCCAAGATCAGCGTGCGCCTGACGGAGTGGACCAAGAACAAGGCCACGGGCGAATTCACCAGCGAAACCAAGCTGGTGGAAACCACCGTCGGCCGCGCCCTGCTGTCCGAGATCCTGCCCAAGGGCCTGCCGTTCTCCAACCTGAACAAGGCGCTGAAGAAGAAGGAAATCTCCAAGCTCATCAACACGAGCTTCCGCAAGTGCGGCCTGAAGGAAACCGTGGTGTTCGCCGACAAGCTGCTGCAAAACGGCTTCCGCCTGGCGACGCACGCGGGCTTCTCGGTGTCGATCGACGACATGCTGGTGCCGCCGCAAAAGGCCGACATCCTGGCGCGCGCCGAAGCCGAAGTGAAGGAGATCGAGCAGCAGTACGTCTCGGGTCTGGTGACCTCGGGCGAGCGCTACAACAAGGTGGTGGACATCTGGGGCAAGGCGGGCGACGACATCTCCAAGGTGATGATGGACCAGCTCAAGGTGCAAAAGACCATCGACCGCCACGGCAACGAAGTCAACCAGGAGTCCTTCAACGCCATCTACATGATGGCCGACTCGGGTGCCCGGGGCTCGGCAGCGCAGATTCGCCAGCTCGCCGGTATGCGCGGCCTGATGGCCAAGCCGGACGGCTCCATCATCGAGACGCCCATTACCGCGAACTTCCGCGAGGGGCTGAACGTGCTGCAGTACTTCATCTCCACCCACGGTGCCCGTAAGGGTCTGGCGGACACGGCGCTGAAGACGGCCAACTCGGGTTACCTCACGCGCCGCCTGGTGGACGTGACGCAGGACCTGGTGGTCAACGAGCAAGACTGCCAGACCAGCAATGGCTCGTGGATGCGTGCCATCGTCGAGGGCGGCGAGGTCATCGAATCGCTGCGCGACCGTATCCTGGGCCGCACGGCGGCCGAGGAAGTGCTGCACCCCGAAAACCGCAGCGTGCTGGCCCCGGCCGGCGCCATGTTCGACGAAGACCTGATCGAAGAACTCGAAGCGGCGGGCGTGGACGAAGTCAAGGTGCGCACCGCGCTCACCTGCGAGACGCGCTACGGCCTGTGCGCCAAGTGCTATGGCCGCGACCTGGGCCGTGGCGGCCTGATCAACCTCGGCGAAGCCGTGGGCGTGATCGCTGCCCAGTCCATCGGCGAGCCCGGCACGCAGCTGACCATGCGGACCTTCCACATCGGTGGTGCCGCCTCGCGCGCCGCCATCGCCTCGAGCGTGGAAGCCAAGTCCAACGGCCTGATCGGCTTCAACGCCACCATGCGCTACGTCAGCAACACCAAGGGTGAGCTGGTGGTGATCTCGCGCTCGGGCGAAATCATCATTCACGACGAGCATGGCCGCGAACGTGAGCGCCACAAGGTGCCGTACGGCGCCATCCTCACGGTCAAGCCGGACGAGGCCATCAAGGCCGGCAAGATTTTGGCCAACTGGGACCCGCTGACGCGCCCCATCATCACCGAGTACGCCGGTACCACCAAGTTCGAGAACATCGAAGAAGGTCTGACGGTGGCCAAGCAGGTGGACGAGGTCACCGGCCTGTCCACGCTGGTGGTGATCGACCCCAAGCGCCGTGGTTCGGCCAAGGTCGTGCGCCCGCTGGTCAAGCTGATCGACGCCAACAACCAGGAAGTGAAGATCCCCGGCACCGAACACGCCGTGGCCATCGGCTTCCAGGTGGGTGCGCTGATCCAGGTGCGCGACGGCCAGGACGTGGGCCCGGGCGAGGTGCTCGCCCGTATCCCGGTCGAAGGCCAGAAGACGCGCGACATCACCGGCGGTCTGCCGCGCGTGGCCGAGCTGTTCGAGGCGCGTACGCCCAAGGACAAGGGCTCGCTCGCCGAGATGACCGGCACCATCTCCTTCGGCAAGGAAACCAAGGGCAAGGTGCGCCTGCAGATCACCGACCCCGAGGGCAAGGTGTGGGAGGAGCTCATCCCCAAGGAGAAGAACATCCTGGTGCACGAAGGCCAGGTGGTCAACAAGGGCGAGCACATCGTCGATGGCCCGGCCGATCCGCAAGACATCTTGCGCCTCTTGGGCATCGAGGAACTCTCGCGCTACATCGTCGATGAAGTGCAGGACGTGTACCGTCTGCAGGGCGTGAAGATCAACGACAAGCACATCGAAGTGATCGTGCGCCAGATGCTGCGCCGCGTGGTGGTGGAAGCTCCGGGCGAGACCGGCTACATCCAGGGCGAGCAGGTCGAGCGCAGCGAGATCCTCAACACCAACGAGCGCGTGCAGGCCGAGGGCAAGATCCCGGCCACCTACTCGAACGTGCTGCTGGGCATCACCAAGGCGTCGCTGTCCACCGATTCGTTCATCTCCGCCGCTTCCTTCCAGGAAACCACGCGCGTGCTGACCGAAGCGGCCATCATGGGCAAGCGCGACGAGCTGCGTGGCCTGAAGGAAAACGTCATCGTCGGTCGTCTGATCCCCGCCGGTACCGGCCTGGCCTACCACCAGGCACGCAAGGCCAAGGACGCCATGGACGAGGCCGAGCGCCGCGCCATCGCCGAAGCCGAGGAGGCCGAAATGGCCGCCGCCAACAGCGATGCGCACGACGTGGACGCCAGCGCTGCTGACGCCAACGCCGACTAAAGCGTTGCCTCTGGCGCCGTGCTGCGCCTAGAGCGGCACGCAACGCCCCCGTCCTGCCTGGCAGGCCGGGGGCGTTTTTCTTCGCCCTACACGCTCTTTGCCATGCCCGATATCCCCGTCCTCTGGGCCATCGCTGCCCTGCTGCTGTTCTGGCTCGTGGGCGCGTACAACCGCCTGGTGCGCCTGCGCGCCGCCGTGGTGCGCGCCTTTGCTGCCCTGGACCAGGCACTGCTGCGCCTGCAGGCGCTGCTGGCCGAATGCGACCTGGCGCCCGCCCAGGTGCAGGGCCCGGTACAGGCGGCACAACAGGCGCTGCAGGCGGCGGCCGGCCAATTCGGCGCCAGCCTGGCGCAGGCACGCCAGCAGCCCTTGCAGCGCGGCGCCATCACCGCCCTGGCCGCTGGCCTGGCAGCACTCGATGGCGCCTGGCAGGCCCTGGTGCGCGCGCGCGAAGACGAAGACGGCCCGGTGGCAGTCGCCCCCTGGCGCGCGCAGTGGCAAATCTGCCAGACGCACCAGCAACTCGCGCGCACCCAGTTCAACACCGCCGTGGCGCAGTACAACGCCGCCATCGCCCAATTTCCCCCCAGCCTGCTGGCCTGGCTGTTTGGCTTTCGCG
>JAJTBK010000416.1 GCA_021286965.1 Comamonadaceae bacterium
CGCGTGCTTGAGCACCGAGACGCGCAGCCCCTGCACGCGCAGCAGCGGGATCAACTGCTCGATGAGCGTGGTCTTGCCCGCGCCGGAGAAGCCGGCAAAGCCGACAACCTTCATGGTTTGCTCCTGAAACAATAGCTGCTAGCGCTTGCCAAATAAGCGCTGGCAGCCATTTTCATTCCAAAAATCAGGCACAATGCCGGGCGATGTAGTCCTTGACCTGCTGGGCGTCGGCAGGCATGACCTGCACGCGCTTGGGCAAATCCTCGATGCCGTTGAACTGGGGCGGGCGCTCGGGCAGGCGGCCCAGGGCTTCTTCGATGGTGGCGGCAAACTTGATCGGCAGCGCCGTCTCCAGCACCACCATGGGCTCGGCCCCCAAATGCGCGCGCGCCACCTTGACGCCGTCGGCGGTGTGGGTGTCGATCATCTGGCCCAGGCGCTGCCAGCAGTCCTGGATGGTGGCCAGGCGGTCGGCGTGCGTGCTCTTGCCGCTGGCAAAGCCGTAGCGGCTGGCAGCGTCTTGAAAGCGCGGGTCGGCGCTCAAGTCAAAAAAGCCTTGCTGGCTCAGCGCCTGGCCGAACAGCGCGCGCGTGGCGGCGCCGTCGCGCCCGAGCAGGTCGAACACAAAGCGCTCGAAGTTGCTGGCCTTGCTGATGTCCATGCTGGGGCTGGACGTCTCGTGCGTGTCGCTGCTGCCACGCACGCGGTAGATGCCGGTGCGGAAGAACTCGTCGAGCACGTCGTTCTCGTTCGTCGCCACCACCAGCTTGGCAATCGGCAGGCCCATCATGCGCGCGACATGGCCGGCGCAGATGTTGCCGAAGTTGCCGCTGGGCACGGTGAAGCTGACTTTTTCGCCTTCTGACGACGTGGCCTGAAAGTAGCCAGCAAAGTAGTACACCACCTGCGCCAGCAGGCGCGCCCAGTTGATGGAGTTGACGGTGCCGATCTTGTAGCGGCGCTTGAATTCCAGGTCGTTGCTGACGGCCTTGACGATGTCCTGGCAGTCGTCGAACACGCCTTCGATGGCGATGTTGTGGATGTTCTCGTCCTGCAGGCTGAACATCTGCGCCTGCTGGAAGGGGCTCATGCGGCCATGCGGACTGGTCATGAAGACGCGCACGCCTTTTTTGCCGCGCATGGCGTATTCGGCGGCGCTGCCGGTGTCGCCGCTGGTGGCGCCCAGGATGTTGAGCTGCTCGCCCCGACGTGCCAGTTCGTACTCGAACAGGTGGCCCAGCAGCTGCATCGCCATGTCCTTGAAGGCCAGCGTCGGGCCATTGGACAGGGCTTCGATGTGCAGCACGCCTTCGAGCGGGCGCACGGGGACGATGGCCGGGCTGCCAAAGACTTGGGCGGTGTAGGTCTTGGCGCAGATCGCGCGCAGGTCGTCGGCGGGGATGTCGTCGATGTAGAGCGAGAGGATTTCAAACGCCAGCGCGGCGTAGCCTTCGCGGGCGTAGGTCTGGCGCAGCGCGGCCACGCGCGCGGCGCTGATCTGCGGGTAGTGCGCGGGCAGGTACAGGCCGCCGTCGGGCGCCAGGCCTTCGAGCAGGATGTCGCAGAACTGGCGCGGCGTGGCGTCGCCCCGGGTGGAGAGGTAGCGCATCAGTTGAGCTCCTCTTTGCGGATGCGCGTGATCGGCGCGAGCACCGTCGGCAGCTGCTGCATTTGCGCCATGGCGTCGTTCATGGTGCCTTCGCGCGTGTCGTGGGTGAGGATGATGAGGTCGGTTTGTGTGCTGCCCTCGCCGCCCACCTCGTCGGCCTCGCGCTGCAGCATGGCGTCGATGCTGATACCGGCGCCGGCGAGGATGCCCGTCACCTTGGCCAGCACGCCGGCCTGGTCGGCCACGCGCAGGCGCAGGTAGTAGCTGGTGACGACCTCGGTCATCGGCAGGATGGGCAGGTCCTGCCCCGCCTCGCGCAGCGTGTGGTTCTGGAACGCCAGCGGCGGCACGCGGTGCGTCGGGTCGGCCTCGATCAGGCGCGTGATGTCCACCAGGTCGGCGATGACGGCGCTGGCCGTGGGCTCGGAGCCCGCGCCCTTGCCGTAGTACAGCGTGGCGCCCACGGCGTCGCCCTGCACCAGCACGGCGTTCATCGCGCCCTCGACGTTGGCGATCAGGCGCTTGGCCGGCACCAGGGCCGGGTGCACGCGCAGCTCCACGCCCTTGTCGGTGCGCTTGGTGATGCCCAGCAGCTTGATGCGGTAGCCCAGCTGCTCGGCGTAGCGGATGTCGGCGGCGCCGAGCTTGGTGATGCCCTCCACATGGGCCTTGTCGAACTGCACCGGGATGCCGAAGGCGATGGCGCTCATGATGGTGGCCTTGTGCGCCGCGTCCACGCCCTCGATGTCGAAGGTCGGGTCGGCCTCGGCGTAGCCCAGGCGCTGGGCCTCCTTCAAGACGACGTCGAAGTCCAGGCCCTTGTCGCGCATCTCCGAGAGGATGAAGTTGGTGGTGCCGTTGATGATGCCGGCCACCCACTGGATCTGGTTGGCCGCCAGGCCCTCACGCAGCGCCTTGATGATGGGGATGCCGCCGGCCACGGCCGCCTCGTAGGCCACGACCACGCCCTTCTCGGCGGCGGCCTTGAAAATTTCCGTGCCATGCACGGCCAGCAGCGCCTTGTTGGCCGTGACCACGTGCTTGCCGGCGGCGATGGCTTCGAGCACCAGCTGCTTGGCAATGCCGTAGCCGCCAATGAGCTCGATGACGATGTCGATCTCGGGGTTGGCGATGACGGCGCGCGCGTCGCTCACCACCTGCACGCCAGCGCCGACCACGCTCTGGGCGCGCGCCACGTCCAGGTCGGCCACCATGGCGATTTCAATGCCGCGACCGGCGCGGCGGCGGATTTCTTCCTGGTTGCGCGCGAGTACGTGGAACACACCGCTGCCCACGGTGCCAATGCCCAGCAGGCCGACTTGGATGGGTTTCATATCAAATTTACCAGTCAAAAGTGGCTGCAGCGCTTGATGGACACGCGCGAGCAGCTATGAAAAAAGGAGTCTTCAAACGTCTTGCGCCGCCGGGGCGTGGCGCAGTCGGTACTGGGCCAGAAAGCCCGCCAGGCGGCCAATGGCTTCGCGCAGGTCGTCCTCGTGGGGTAGGAAGACGATGCGGAAATGCTGCTGGTCGGGGTAGTTGAAGCCCGAGCCCTGCACCAGCATGACGCGCGTGGCGCGCAGCACCTCCATGAAGAACTGGCGGTCGTCGGCGATGGGGTACATCGCCGGGTCCAGGCGCGGGAACATGTACAGCGCCGCCTGCGGCTTGACGCAGCTGACGCCGGGAATTTGCGTGATGAGCTCGTACGCCAGGTCGCGCTGGCGGCACAGGCGCCCACCGGGCTTGACCAGGTCGTTGATGCTCTGGTAGCCGCCGAGCGCCGTCTGGATGGCCCACTGGCCGGGCACGTTCGAGCCGAGCTTGAGGTTGGCCAGCATGTTCAGGCCCTCGATGTAGTCGCGCGCGTCCTGCTTGGGGCCCGAGAGCACCATCCAGCCGGCGCGGTAGCCGCAGCTGCGGTACGCCTTGGAGAGCGAATTGAAGGTGAGCGTGAGCACGTCGGTGCTCAGGCTGGCCATGGATGTGAACGTGACGCCGTCATACAGCACCTTGTCGTAGACCTCATCGACCAGCAGCACCAGACCGTGCTCGCGCGCGATCTCGATGATGCCGCGCAGCAGCGCCACCGGGTAGAGCACGCCCGTGGGGTTGTTGGGGTTGATGACGACGATGCCGCGCGTGCGCTCAGTGATCTTGGCGCGCATGTCGGCCAGGTCGGGCAGCCAGCCGTTGTCCTCGTCGCAGCGGTAATGCACCGGCTTGCCGCCCGAGAGGCTGGTGGCCGCCGTCCACAGCGGATAGTCGGGCATGGGCACGAGCAGCTCGTCGCCATCGTTGAGCAGCGCGTTGGTGGCCATGACGATGAG
>JAJTBK010000430.1 GCA_021286965.1 Comamonadaceae bacterium
GACTTCGACGCCCACCAGGTCGTCGTTGGCGTACACGCGCAGCTGCGGACTGTGAAAGGCCTGCACCAGCAGCTCGCGCAGCGGCGCGTGCGCGCTCGCGGCCACCAGGGCGGTGGGCTGGCCGCGCGCCACTTCGAGGGCAAAACTCGGGCCGCTCAGGGTGCCGGCCACCAGGCCGGGCGCGACCTGGGCGCAGACTTCGTGCGCCAGCAGGCCAGGGCCGCCCGCGCCTTGCTGGGCCTCAAAGCCTTTGCACAGCCAGGCGACGGGCACGGGGCTGCCCGCGAGCTGCTGCAGCCAGGCGCGCAGCGCCGCCATGGGCGTGCCCAGCACCAGCAGGTCGGCGCCAGCGAGCAGCGGCGCCCAGGCACCGCCAGCAATATGCAGGGAAGGGGGAAAGCGCACGCCGGCCAGGTAGCGTGCGTTGGCACGCTCGGCCTGCAGCGCGGCGGCCTGGGCCGGGTCGCGCGCCCACAGGGTGACGTGGTGGCCGCCGGGGTGGGCGGCGGCGCTCAGGGCCATCGCCGTGCCCCAGGCGCCGGCGCCAATCACTACAATTTTCATAGCTGCTAGCGCTTGATGGACAAGGTTTGGAGGCCTATTAGCCTCCAAATGGGCTTACTGCGCCGTGGCGTTGGCGGCTTCGGCCTGGGCCGCTTGCTGCTGCTCGTACATGGCCTGGAAGTTGATTTCTGCCAGGTGCACGGGCGGGAAGCCGGCGCGGGTGATGGTGTCGGCCACGCTGGCGCGCAGGTAGGGGTAGATGATTTGCGGGCAGGCCACGCCAATGACGGCGCCCATCTGCTCTTCGGGCACGTTGCGGATTTCAAAAATGCCGGCCTGCTTGGCTTCGACCAGGAACACGGTCTTGTCTTCGATCTTGGTCTGCACGGTGGCGACGACGCAGATTTCAAAAATGCCGTCGGCGACGTTCTCGGCCTGCACGGCCAGCTGGATGTCCACGCTCGGCTGCTGCGGTTCGAGCAGGATGGCGGGCGAGTTGGGCTGCTCGAGCGACAGGTCCTTGAGGTAAACGCGCTGGATCTGGAAAACGGGGGTGTCTTGCTCGGCCATGGTGTGGATTGGGCAGTGGAGTGGATAAAACAAAGCCCGCCGGGGAGTGGCTCCCGCAGCGGGCACTTCAGCGGCGCATTATGCCGCCTGGCAACCGGCCCTCAGCCTTGCAGCAGGGGCAGCAGGCCGCCGCTGGCGTCGAGCGCCTGCAGGTCGTCGCAGCCGCCAACGTGGGTGTCGCCGATGAAAATCTGCGGCACGGTGCGCCGGCCGGTGCGCTCCATCATGCGCTGGCGTTCGGCCGGGTCCTGGTCGATGCGGACTTCCTCGATGTGCTCGACGCCGCGCGCCTTCAGCAGCTGCTTGGCGCGGGTGCAGTACGGGCACACGGCGGTGGTGTACATGGTCACGTGTTGCATGGCTTAGCCTTTCTCGACGGGCAGATTGGCCTCGCGCCAGGCGGTCAGGCCGCCGGCCAGGGGCTGGGCTTTGTCGTAACCGAGCTTTTGAGCCACGGCGCTGGCACGCTGGGCGCGCATTCCCTTGGCGCAGACCAAAATCAGCGGCAGGGTTTTGTTCTTCACCAGGCCGGGCAGGCGCTCTTCGAGCTGCGCCAGCGGCACGTTCTTGGCGCCGCCAATGTGGCCGGCGGCAAATTCCTCGGGCTCGCAGACGTCGATGACCACGGCTTTTTCGCGGTTGATGAGCTGCACCGCCTGGGCGCTGGACAGGCCCAGGCCGGCGCCGCCGCGCAGCACTGGCCACAGCAGCAGGGCCCCGGAGGCCAGGGCCATGAAGAACAGATACCAGTTCTCGATGATGAAATTCACGTCAATCCTTGGGGTTGGCAAACCGTGCGATTCTAAAATGCCAGGTTTTGACCTGCGTCGCCCGATTTCTTTATCCCTGAGGCTTTTTCCCCATGTACAAGCTTGTTTTGATCCGCCACGGCGAATCGACCTGGAATCTTGAAAACCGCTTTACCGGCTGGACCGACGTCGATCTCACGCCCACGGGCGTGTCGCAGGCGCAAAACGCCGGCCGCCTGCTCAAGGCCGAGGGCTACGCGTTCGACCTGTGCTTCACCAGCGTCTTGAAGCGCGCCATCCGCACCCTGTGGCACACGCTCGACGAGATGGACTGCACCTGGCTGCCCGTGCGCAAAGATTGGCGCCTGAACGAGCGCCACTACGGCGCGCTGCAGGGCCTGAACAAAGCCGACATGGCGGCCCAGTACGGCGATGCGCAGGTGCTGGTGTGGCGGCGCAGCTACGACACGCCGCCGCCGGCACTCGAAGCGAGCGACGCGCGCAGCGAGCGTGGCGACCGCCGCTACGCCGCCCTGGCCCCCGCGCAGGTGCCGCTGACCGAATGCCTGCAGGACACCGTGGCGCGCGTGCTGCCGTGCTGGAACGATGCCATCGCCCCGGCGATCCGCAGCGGCCAGCGCGTGGTGGTGGCGGCGCACGGCAACTCCATCCGCGCCCTGGTCAAGTACCTCGACGGCATCTCCGACAGCGACATCGTTGGCCTGAACATCCCCAACGGCATTCCGCTGGTGTACGAGCTCGACGCCGACCTCAAGCCCCTGCGCCACTATTACCTGGGCGACGCCGAGGCCGCCGCCCGCGCCGCCGCTGCCGTGGCCGCGCAGGGCAAGGCCTGAGAGGCTGAGGCTTTACTGGCACTTCCTTACACGCCGGCCGGGAACCTGGGCCGGCGTGCCCCTTCCAATGCATATTGCATGTTTGCAGCGCTAACGCAGGTGTTTTTATGGGCCAGAAATTGAAAATCGCAGGTTGGATCTCGGTCGGCGTGTTCGCCGGCGCACTGACCACGGTGTCTCTGCAAACCGTGGCGCGCGGCACCGTCACGCCGCTACCGCTGGAAGAAATCCAGCAGCTCTCGGCCGTCTTCGGGCTCATCAAGACGGATTACGTCGAGCCGGTGGACGACAAGAAACTCATCACCGACGCCATTGCCGGCATGGTCTCCAGCCTGGACCCGCATTCGCAGTATTTCGACAAAAAGACCTTCAAGGAATTCCGCGAAGGCACGAGCGGCCGGTTCGTCGGCGTCGGCATCGAGATCACGCAGGAAGACGGCCTCATCAAGATCGTCTCGCCCATCGAAGGCTCGCCCGCGTACCGCGCCGGTCTCAAGACGAACGACCTCATCACCAAGATCGACGACACCGCCGTGCGCGGCCTGACGCTCAACGAAGCCGTCAAGCGGATGCGCGGCGAGCCCAGCACCAAGGTGCTGCTGACGGTGTTCCGCAAGGACGAGAACCGCACCTTCCCCGTGACCATCACGCGCGAAGAAATCAAGACCCAGTCGGTCAAGGGCAAGGTCATCGAGCCCGGCTACGCCTGGGTGCGCCTGTCGCAGTTCCAGGAGCGCACGGTGGACGACTTCGTGCGCAAGGTCGAAGAGATTTACCAGCAGGAGCCCAAGCTCAAGGGCCTGGTGCTCGACCTGCGCAACGACCCGGGCGGCCTGCTCGATGCGGCCGTCGCCATCTCGGCCGCCTTCCTGCCCGAGAACGTCACCGTCGTCTACACCAACGGCCAGCTGGCCGACAGCAAGGCCACCTACAAGGCCGCGCCCAGCTTCTACACGCGCCGGGGCCAGGGCGATCCGCTCAAGCGCCTGCCGGCCGCGCTCAAGAGCGTGCCGCTGGTGGTGCTGGTCAACGAAGGCTCGGCCTCGGCCAGCGAGATCGTCGCCGGTGCGCTGCAGGATCACCAGCGCGCCACGCTCATGGGCAGTCAGACCTTTGGCAAGGGCTCGGTGCAAACCGTGCGCCCGCTGGGCCCGGACACCGGCATCAAAATCACCACTGCGCGCTACTACACGCCCAGCGGCCGCTCCATCCAGGCCAAGGGCATCGTGCCCGACGTGATGGTCGATGAAACCGCCGAGGGCGACGTCTACGCCGTGCTGCGCACGCGCGAAGCCGACCTGGAAAAGCACCTGGGCACCGGCCAGGGCCAGGAACAGCTCAGCCCCGAGCAGGACAAGGCACGCGAGGAAGCACGCGAGGAAGCGCGCAAGCGCCTGGAGGAAGAAATCAAGAAGAACCCGGCTGGCCGCAAGCTGCCCGAGTTCGGCACCGACAAGGACTTCCAGCTCACCCAGGCGCTGCACCGCCTCAAGGGCGAGCCGGTGCAGGTCAGCAAGACCCTGACCGAGCGCAAGGAAGAGAAGAAAGAGGAATAAGACGGAGGCATAAGCCCTCACCCGCTCCTTCCCACCACCAGCCGGGCGCCCGCCCGGCTGTTTGCTTCAAGGCTGTTCATGACCGACGACCAACTGCTGCGCTACTCGCGCCACATCCTGCTCGACGACATCGGCATCGAGGGCCAGGAGCGCTTTCTCGCCGCCCATGCCCTAGTGATCGGCGCCGGCGGCCTGGGCTCGCCCGTGGCCCTGCTGCTGGGCGCCGCCGGCGTGGGCCGCCTGACCCTGGTGGACGACGACGTGGTCGATCTGACCAACCTGCAGCGCCAGATTGCGCACAGCACGGCGCGCGTCGGCCAGCCCAAGGTGGACTCGGCGGCGCAGGCGGTGCAGGCGCTCAACCCCGGGGTGCAGGTGCAGGCGCTGCAGGCGCGTGCCGACGCCGCCCTGCTCGAGCGCCTGCTGCCCGGCGCCAGCGTGGTGCTCGACTGCAGCGACAACTACGCCACGCGCCAGGCCATCAACGCCGCCTGCGTACGCCACGGCGTGCCGCTGGTGGCGGGCGCGGCCATCGGCTTTGACGGCCAGGTGAGCGTGTTCGACCCGCGCGATGCGCAGTCGCCCTGCTACGCCTGCCTGTTCGACCCCGAGGCGCAGTTCGAGGAAGTGGCCTGCGCCACCATGGGCGTGTTCGCGCCCATGGTGGGCATCATCGGCGCGGTGCAGGCGGCCGAGGCGCTCAAGCTCATCGCCGGCATTGGCCAGAGCCTGGCCGGGCGCCTGCTGCTGCTCGATGGCCGCAGCCTGCAGTGGAGCAGCCTGCGCAGCCCGCGCCAGGCCGACTGCAAGATCTGCGCCGCCGGGAGGGCCCATGCTGCGCCGCTGTGAACGCGCCCGGCGGCTGGCGCTGGCGCTGGCCCTCGGGCCTGCGCTGCTCGCCGCCTGCACCAGCGCCCTGCCGGCGCACGGCAGCGCCGACTACGTGGACGACGCCGCCATCACCACCCACATCAAGGCGCAGATGGTGCAGGAACAGCTGCCCTCAGCGGCGCAGATCCGGGTGCAGACGCTGCACGGCTCGGTACTGCTGCGCGGCCAGGCGCAGTCGCCGGCCGAGAAGGAGCGCGCCGAGATCATCGCCCGCACCACGCCCCAGGTGCGCGAGGTGCGCAGCCTGCTGACGAGTCCACCCGCACCGGCGGCTACGCCTTGAACTTGGCCTGCAGCTGCGCCAGCACAGGCGGCGAGACAAATTTTTCCACCGCGCCGCCGAGCTTGGCGATCTCGCGCACCAGGGTGCTGCTGATCGACTGGTAGCGCGCATCGGGCGTGAGAAACACGGTTTCCACCTGCGGCATGAGCTGGCGGTTCATGTCGGCGAGCTGGTACTCGTAATCAAAATCCGAGCCCGAACGCAGGCCACGCACCATGGCGCGCGCGCCCTGGGCGGCGGCAAAGTGCGTCACCAGACCGTCGAACGGCAGCACCCGCACCTGCGGACAGTCGTGCAGCGCCGTGCGCACCAGGGCCAGGCGCTCGTCCAGGCTGAACAGGGTTTTCTTGTGGTGCGCCACCGCCACGGCGACGATGACCTCGTCAAACAGCGCCGTGCAGCGGCGCAGCAGGGTTTCGTGCCCCAGGGTGATGGGGTCAAAAGTGCCGGGGTAGACGGCAATCACGGGCGCCATGGCAGCTCCATATACAGAAAAAAAGGCCGCTAGCGCTTATGCAGCAAGCGCTAGCAGCTATTAATTAAATAGCAAGCGGCAAACGCTGCAGCAGGTGCGCGTGCACCGCCCCGGCCTTGAGGTGGCGGTACAGCTGCAGGCCCTGCGCCGCCAGGGCGGCGTCGTCCCAGCGCTGCGGCGCCTCCAGGTAGATAAAACCGTCGGCCGCCAATGCGGGCACGGCGGCGGCCAGCGCCGGCGCAAACAGCGCCGCCTGGCCAAAGGGCGGGTCGAGCAGCACCAGGTGCAGGCTGGCCGCCGGGCTGCGCTGCAGCGCCGCCAGGCCGTCGCCACGCTGCACCCGCACGTTGGCGGCCTGCAGGCGCTCGCGCTGCTGCTGCAAGCTGGTGGCCAGGCCGGCGTCTTGCTCCACCAGCAGCACCTCGGCTGCGCCGCGCGAGGCGGCTTCGAGCCCCAAGGCGCCGGTGCCGGCAAAGGCATCGAGGCAGCGCCAGCCCGTCAAATCCTGGCCCAGCCAGTTGAACAGCGTCTCGCGCACGCGGTCGGGCGTGGGCCGCAGGCCGGGGCGCTCGGGCACCGTCAGGCGCTGGCGCTTCCACTGGCCGCCGATGATGCGCACCTCGCCCGCACCCCGGTGGGCCGCAGGGCGGGCGGGCGCGGCCTTGGCCGGCGGGCGGCTCATGGCTGGGCCCCCACCACCACGGTGGCCATGCGCTCGGGCTGCAGGTGGCGCTGCAGCGCGGCGCGCACCTGCTCGCGCGTGAGCGCCTGCAGGCGCTGCGTCCAGTGCTCCAGGTAGTCCAGCGGCAGGCCGTTCCAGGCGATGTTGGCGACGTTCGCCAGCAGTTTCTGGTTGCTGTCGATGCGCAGCGCAAAGCCGCCGATGAGGTTGGCCTTGGCCGCGCGCAGCTCCTCCTCGGTCGGGCCTTCGGCGACGTAGCGCGCCAGCGTGCGCCGCGCCACGGCCAGCGCCTCCTGCGCCTGGTCGGGCCGCGTCTGCAGGCCGATGACGAAGGCGCCCCGGTTCAGGCCGGTGGAAAAATCGCTGTACACGCTGTAGCTCAGGCCGCGCTTTTCACGCACCTCCTCGGTCAGGCGCGAGACCAGGCCCGAGCCGCCCAGGATGTGGTTGCCCAGCAGCAGGGCCAGAAAATCGGGGTCGTTGCGCGCGATGCCGACCTGGCCGATCAGCACCTGCGCCTGCGCGGCGGCAAACGCAATGTCTTGCTCGCTCGCCTGCGCCAGCGCGGGTGCGTCGGCCACCGGCGCCAGCGCCGGGCAGGCGCCGGTGGCGGGCAGGCCGGCGAGCAGCTGCTGCACCAGGGCCTGGGCCTGGGCCTTGTCCAGGGCGCCGACCAGGCTCACGCGCGCACGGCAGGGCCGCACGAAATGCGCATGGAAGG
>JAJTBK010000433.1 GCA_021286965.1 Comamonadaceae bacterium
AGCGATGGCGAGGTGCTCAGCATCGACTACGGCCAGCAGCCGCCACAGGTCGAGCGCGGGCGCGCCGTGCGCCTCGAAGACCTGCAGCTGCAGGGCCTGAAAAACGAATCGGCCAAAGACGAAGCCGGGCGCCAGTTCAACTGCCCGCAGTGCGGCGCCCCGGTCACGCTGCAGCTGGCGAGCACCAAAAGCTGCACCTGCCCGGCGTGCAGCAGCCTGATCGACCTCAGCCAGGGCATCGGCGGCGAGCTGCGCGCGGCCGTGCAGGACGAGCCGGTGCAGCCCCTCATCCCCCTGGGCCGCCAGGCGCAGCTGCAGGGCGCGAGCTGGCAGGTGGTGGGCTTTCAGCACCGCATGGGGCGCGAGGACGGCGACGACGAGCTCTTTGGCTGGAACGAGTACCTGCTGTTCAACCGCGAACGGGGGTTTTGCTTTCTCGTCGATGCCAGCGACGGCTGGAGCCTGGTGCACCCCGCCACCGGCGCGCCGCAGCACCAAAGCGGCGCCGCCACGGCCCGCTACCTGGGCCAGAACTACCGCCTGACGTCGCGCTACCAGGCCGAAACCACCTACGTCCTCGGCGAGTTCTACTGGCCCGTGCAGCGCGGCCAGAAAAGCACCAACGCCGACTTCAGCGCCACCACCGGCAACGCCATCCTGGCGCGCGAGCAGGCCAACGGCGAAGTCACCGGGTCCAGCGGCGAGCGCATGGACAGCCGCGCCGTGGCCACCGCCTTTGGCCTGCAGGGCGCGGACACGGCACTGCAGCGCGACGACGTCGGCCCCTTCTCCGCCGCCAAGGGCATGGGCTGCGCCACCGTGATCCTGATTGCCGTCGGCATCCTCATCCTGCTCATCATCCTGAGCAATTGCGCGGGCGGCGGCGGTGGTGGCGGCTACACGCGCAGCTCCGGCGGCTCGTATGGCGGCTACTCCAGCGGCGGCAGCCACAAGTAACCAGAAAGCAGAAAGGGCAACCCCATGACACTCGACTGGCTCCAACCCAGCGCCTTCCTCGGCTCCATCGCCTACGCCGTCATCGGCGTGGTGGTGTTCTGGCTGTGCTTCATCATCGTCGACAAGATCACGCCCTACGACCTGTGGCGCGAGATCGTGGAAAAACAAAACCAGGCCCTGGGCCTGGTGGTCGCCGCCATGTGCCTGGGCATCAGCATCATCGTTGCCGCAGCCATCCATTGAAGAGGGCGCTACGGCACCCATGAGCGCCCCGCCCCGCCCCCCCGCCAGCGCCCTGGCGCTGCTCGCCAGCGTCTTCGTCATCGCCGCCTGCGGCCTGCTGTACGAGCTGGCGGCGGGGGCGCTGGCCTCGTACCTGCTGGGCGACTCGATCCTGCAGTTCTCCACCGTCATCGGCACCTACCTGTTCGCCATGGGCATCGGCTCGTGGCTCTCGCGCTACCTGGAGCGCCAGCTGGCGGCCCATTTTTTGCGCATAGAACTGCTGGTAGCCCTGATTGGTGGCGCGCTACCAGCTACGCTTTTTATAGCAAACGCCTACGCCCCGGGCGTCTTCCGGCCACTGCTCTACGGCCTGGTGCTGCTGGTGGGCACGCTCGTCGGGCTGGAGATTCCGCTGGTCATGCGCATCTTGAAGCGCAACGTCCAGCTCAAGGACCTGGTCAGCCAGGTGCTGACCTTCGACTACCTGGGCGCGCTCGTCGTCTCGCTGGCATTTCCGCTGCTGCTGGTGCCGCAGCTCGGGCTGATCCGCACCGGGCTGCTGTTTGGCCTCTTGAACGCACTCGTCGCCGTCTGGGCACTGTGGCTGTTTCGCCATGAGCTGCGCCGCTGGCGCGCGCACGCTCTGGCCTGCGCCCTGGTGCTGCTGCTGCTGGGCGCGGGCATGGGCGCGGCCGACCACATCACGCAGCTGGCAGAGGAGCGCTTCTACCAAACCCCCATCGTCAGCGCCCGCAGCACGCCCTACCAGCGCATCGTCGTCACCCAGGGCCGCCAGGGGCTGCGGCTGTACCTCAACGGCAATTTGCAGTTTGCCGAAAGCGACGAGTACCGCTACCACGAGGCCCTGGTGCACCCCGCCATGGCGGCGCACGGGGCGCCGAAGAAAGTCGCCGTGCTCGGCGGCGGCGACGGCATGGCGGTGCGTGAAATCCTCAAATATCCCTCGGTTGAATCAGTGACGCTGGTCGAGCTCGACCCGGCCATGACCGCGCTCTTTGCCAGCGACCCGACGCTGCGGCGCCTGAACGCCGACGCCCTGCGCAGCCCCAAGCTGCGCATCCACAACGCCGACGCCTTCCAGTGGCTGCAGGAGACGCACGAGGTGTTCGACGTCATCGTGGTCGATTTCCCCGACCCGACCAACTTCGCCATCGGCAAGCTCTACACCCACAGCTTCTACGCCCTGCTCGACGAACACCTGGCCGCCAGCGGCTACGCCGTCATCCAGACGACCTCGCCGCTGATTGCGCGCAGCAGCTTCTGGACCGTGGTCAACACCATCGAAACCGTGGGCCTGCGCACCACGCCCTACCACGCCCACGTACCGAGCTTTGGCGAATGGGGCTTCGTACTCGCCAGCCACCGCCCCTGGCAACCACCAGCGCAGCTGCCGCCGGGGCTGCGCTTTCTCGACCCGGACACGCTGGCGCAACTGCTGCACTTTCCGCCCGACATGGCACGCGTGCCCACCGAGGTCAACCGCCTGTCCAACCAGACCCTGGTGTACACCTACGAGCGCGAATGGGGGCGGTTGCACTGACCCGGCTGCGGCCCTGTCCAGTCCAGCCCCCACCGCCCCTGCCATGCACCGCCGCCACTTCCTGCACACCAGCGCCGCCGCCGCCAGCACCCTGGCCCTGGGCGGCTGCCCGGCGCCCGCACCGCCCCTGCCCGGCGGCTTTGCCGGCATCGACATCGCACGCGGCCACCAGGTGCGCGACCTGCTGGCGCGGGGCCCGCTGCCAGCGCCCGCCAGCACGCA
>JAJTBK010000440.1 GCA_021286965.1 Comamonadaceae bacterium
GCCGCACGACCGCGCCCTGGCGCGCCAGACGGCCGCGCGCATCGCTGCCGACGGCTTCATCCCCTGGGTCAGCGACGCCGCCCTGGGCAGCATCGGCGTCGGCACCATCGAGCCCGTGGCGCGGCGCGTGCTCGTGCTCTACAACGGCGACGAGGCGCCGGCGCTGAATTACGCCAACGCCCACCGCTACCTGCAAATGCCGCTCAACCACCTGGGCTACGTCACCGACTACGCCGACGTACGCCAGGGCCTGCCGCAGCAAGCATGGCCCGACCGCTACGCCGGCGTCGTCACCTGGTTTTCCGGCTTCATGCCGCTGGCACGGCGCCAGGAAGTGGGCCAATGGCTGGCCGCGCGCATCGACGATGGCCTGCCACTGGCCATCGTGGGCGACTTTGGCCTGGTACCCGAGCGCTCGCTGGCGCGCCGCCTCGGCCTGGCACGCAGCGAGGCGCCGCAGCTGCCGCTGCGCGCCAGCGGCCAGCACGCCATGATGGGGCTGGAGGCACCGCCGCCGCTGCCCAGCCAGCAGCTCGATCTGCCGCGCCTGACGCCGGCCATGGCGCAGCAGTCCACGCCCCTCATCACCTTTGACGACGCACGCGGCCAGCGCCTGACCGGCGGCGCCATCACGCCCTGGGGCGGCTTCATCCTCGATCCCGACGTGCTGACCGAAATCCCCGGCACCGACAGCGCGCGCTGGATCGTCGATCCGTTCGCCTTCGTGCAGCAGGCGCTGCGCCTGCCACCCCTGCCGGTGCCCGACACCACGACCGAAAACGGCCGGCGCCTGCTGCTGGCGCACGTCGATGGCGACGGCTTCAACTCCCTGGCCGAATTTCCCGGCAGCCCGCCAGCGGCGCAGGTGCTGCTGCAGCAGGTGTTCGAGAAATACCGCATCCCGCAAACCATGTCGGTGATCGAGGCCGAGGTCGCACCCGACGGCCTCTCGCCCCAGCTCAGCCCCCGGCTCGAAGCCATCGCCCGCGCCATGTTCAAGCTGCCGCACCTGGAAATCGGCAACCATACCTATTCACATCCATTCCTGTGGGATTTGTCGGTCAAGCACGGCATTTTTGACGACGGCAGCGAGGCCGCCACCAGCCTGAAAATCCCCGGCTATCAGATGAACCTGGAGCGCGAGATCGTCGGCTCCAGCCAGTACATCAACACCCGCCTGGCGCCCCCGGGCAAGCGCGTCGTGCTGCTGCAATGGTCGGGCGACACGGCACCCAGCGCCGAAGCCCTGGCCATCACCGCACGCGCCGGCCTGCTCAACCTCAACGGCGGCGACACCGCCATCAGCCGCAACAACCCCTCGCTCACCGCCATCGGCGCCTTCGGCATCCGCAAGGGCGGCCAGCTGCAGGTCTACGCGCCCATTACCAACGAAAACATCTACACCCACCTCTGGAGCGGGCCGTTCTACGGCTTCGAGCGCGTGCTCGAAACCTTCCAGATGACGGACCAGCCCCGGCGCATCAAGCCCGTGGGCATTTACTACCACACCTACTCCGCCTCCAAGCCGGCGGCGCTCAAGGCGCTGCACAAGGTCTACGACTGGGCCCTGGCGCAGCCGCTGCACCCGGTGCACGCGAGCGAATTCGCACGCAAGGTGCAAGATTTCTACAGCTTCGCCATCGCCCGCGACGGCGAAGCCTGGCGTCTGCGCGGCCAGGGCCGGCTGCGCACCCTGCGCCTGCCCCCGGCCCTGGGCCAGCCTGACCCAGGCGCCAGCCAAGGCATCGCCGGCTGGCGCCCCGGCGCCGAAGGCGCCTACCTGCACCTGAGCGGCGCCAGCGCCACCTTGCGCACCCGCAGCACCGCTGCCACCACACCACCACGCCCCTACCTGTACGACGCCAACGCCCGCCTGCTGGACTGGCAGGCCAGCGCCGACGGCCAGCGCACCGAGCTGCGCCTGCAAGGCCATATGCCACTCGAATTCAGCCTCGCCCAGGCGCGCGCCTGCCAGGTGCGCGCCGGGCAACACACCCTCTCCCCCCTGTCCGGCCCGAGCCCCGCCGAAGTACAACGCTACCGCCTGCCTGATGTCGCCGCTGCACTCGAGATCCTCTGCCCCGCACGTTGATCGCCCCCGGCTGGCCCCCACCTGGCTGATCCTGCTGCTGCTCATCTTGGTCGGCGGCGCGCTGTGGCTGCTGTACCCGCGCCAAAACCTGGAGCAACGCCTGGCCCACAGCGGCGAGAGCGAGCTCTCGACCAACTACCTCACCAACCTGCTGCGCAGCGACCCCGACAACCCGCGCCTGCGCCTGCTGCTGGCACAGCGCCAGATCGCACATGGCGAAACCAGCAGCGCCCACAACACCCTGCAGCCCGCCCTCGTCGCCGACGACCCGGACGTGCGCCGCGACGCCCTGTGGGCGCAGTGGGAGCTAGGCTGGTACGACTACCAGCACGACCGCAGCCACAGCCCGGACCAGCGCCGCGCGCAATACCAGGCATTGCGCCGGCAAATCCACCAGCTGGCACAGCAAACCTGGCCGCCCGCGCGCCTGCTCGAACTCGCCCGCCGGGCCAGCGAGCTCGGTGAACACGCCCTGGCCCTGGCACTGAGCCGCCAACTCGCTCCCAGCGACCCGGCGCGGGCTGCCCTGTTCTACGCCCAGGCCGCGCAAGAAGCCCTGGGGCGCGGCGACTACGCCGGCTGCGCCCAGCTCTACCTCGCCGCCCGCCACAACACCACCGACGCCCAGGCCGCGCAGCGCTACTACGTGGCCGCCGTGCAGGCGCTGCAGTCGGGCAACCAGCCGCAGGCCGCCTTGGCGCTGGCCGAGCGCGAAATCGGCCCCCTGGCCGACGACCCCGCCACCCTCTTCCTGCTCACCAACCTGGCCCGCGCCGCCGGCCGCCCCGACGTCGCCGAGCAGTACGTGCGCCGCCTGCTGCACCTGGCACTGCAGCGGCAATGGCAAGCACCGCTGCCGGCCCTGGCCCAGGAGAACGGCGCCGCCCGCTGGCAACTGCAACCCGCACGCTGGCAGCCCCGCACCGCACTCGCCCCGGCCACCGCCGCCCCGCTGTACGACGACGGCGCCCACTGGCTGCGCCCGCCCGGCCTGCAGGTAGCTGACAAACCCGCCAACGGCCCGGCGCCAGGGCTGCCGTTCGACGACAAAACCTACCTCCTGGGCTACGAAGTCTTCCTGGAAAACCGCAACCTCGCCGATGCCTGGGCCGTGGCCAACGCCGCCGTGCGCCAAAAGCCTGACGACATGGCCTGGCGCCTGCGCCTGGCGCAGGTCAGCGAATGGACCGAACGCCCGGCACTGGCATTGGAAAATTGGCTGCAGCTGGCACGCCACGGCGGCCAGGACGCCGCCTGGCAGGCCGTGCTGCGCCTGGCGCCGGGCCAGTTCGACGACGCTGCCCTGACCCAGGCCCTGCGCCACGAGCTCGCCAGCCACCCGCACGACCTGGCGCTGCTGCGCCAGTACATCGACGCCCAGGAACGCCTGGGCGAGCCCCGGCCCGCGCTCGACTACCTGCGCCAGCACGCCCGCCAGCCCCAGGCCCTGCAATGGCTGGCACAGCTGGCCGAGCGCGCAGGCGAGCCCGGCATCGCCCTCGACGCCTGGCGCCAGCTGCTGGCCCAGCCCGCCGAGCGCACCATTGCCCGCGCCCTGCAGGCCGCCGTACTGGCCCTGACCCAGGGCCAACCGCAGCAGGGCCTGGACTGGCTTGCCGCCGTGCAGGAGCTGCCGCCGGAAAACCTCGACCAGGCGGCCGAACTCTGGCGCATGACCGGCGGCCTGGCCGAAAGCCGCGACCACCACGCCCTTGCCCTGGCCGCCTACCGCAGGCTGGTGAACACGCCCGAGGCCAGCATCGCCGACTACGACGGCCTCATCCGCCTGCTGCTGGCGCCGCAGCCACCAGAGGCAGCACAGATCGCCTGGCTGGCCTGGGAGACACACCAGCAGCCACGCCACGCAATCCAGGCCCTGACGCTGTGGAGCAACACCGGCGCCTGGGCCGCCATGGGCCGCGCCCTGGCGCAGCTACAGGCTGGGGCGCAGGCCCAGGCCCTGCTGCGCAGCCAGCCCCAGCTGCTGCGCCTGCTCGGGCTGTACCACCAGCACCAGGGCCAGCCGCTGCTGGCACGCCAGTTCTACGAAGCCGCGCTGCGCACCGCGCCCGAGGCCGACGACATGCGCCAGGCCCTGCTGTGGCTGCTGATCGACGGCAACGATGCCCCGGCCCTGCGCCAGCTGCTGGCGCAGCACGAGGCGCAGTGGAGCGCCAGCGGCGAGATGCACGAGGGCCTGGCCTCGGCCTACCAGGCGCTGTCGCTGCCGCAGGTGGCACTCACGCGCTACCTGACTCCGCACCTGGCCGAGCACGAAGACGATTTCCTCTGGCTCATGAACTACGCCGATGCACTGGAGCAGAACCAGCAGGCCGAGCGCGCCTGGCGCCTGCGCCGGCACCTGCTGGCGCGCCAATGGCAGGCCGCGCACCAGGGCCTGGACCGCGCCCAGGCACGCGCGCAGTGGCTCAGCCAGGACGGGCTGGCTGCCGCCCGGCGCATGGCGCGCGCACGCCTGGTACAGAGCCAGAACCCGGGCGACCCGGGCCTGGCGGTATTGCGCGAGCTGCTGCGCCTTGACCGCGCGGCGCAGGACGGCAGCGGCTACTCCAACGCCGCCGCCGAAGCCGCCATCGGCTGGCTGCAAGACGGTGGCCAGTACAGCGCCGAGCGCGGTTTTCTGTGGCAGCAGTACGCGCGCAGCCAGGGCCTGGCGGCCAACCGCCCGCTGTGGGCCGAGATCAGCATCGCCCTGGCCGAGGACGACCGCACCAGCACCGGCACCCTGCTGCAAACCTTCGACGCCCGCCTGCCGCGCTACGACCGCATCAACGCCGCAGCCGCCGTGCACGACACCCGCCACGCGCAAAGCGCCGCCTTCGAGACCCAGGAACAGCAGCCCGACGACGCGCCGCTGCACCTGCAGCTGGCCGAAAACCTGCTCGCCTTCAGCGACCACGCCGGCGCCCGCGTGCAGTACGAGCAGCTCGGCGGCATGGACGAGCTGCAGGCGGGCAGCCAGCTGCACGTCGCCATCCACCCGCGCCTGGCGCTGGACATCGAGCTCAAGAGCGTGCGCCGCAGCCAGGTCTCGCCCGAGCTGCTGCGCAACATTCCCATCGAAGGCATCGAATCGGTGCTGCTGCGCTGGCGCCACAACGACGGCGAAACCCAGCTGCGCGCCGCACACCGCGCCGGCTACACGCACACCGCGCCGCTGCTGCTGCGCCACGAGCAGCGCCTGGACAACCGCCTGCGCCTGAACGCCGAAATCGGTCGCCAACTGGTGAGCGAAGACAGCCTGGCGCTGCGCGTGGCCGGCATGAAAACGCGCGCCGCCCTGCAGCTGGCCTACCAGGCGACGCGCCAGGATCGGCTGCTGCTGTCGCACTGGCGCGAACGCTACCAGCTGCAAACCGGCACCGAGGTCGGCAGCGGCCGCCACAGCGGCGTCGAATACAGCCACAGCTACCGCCAGGATGCGCCCGGTCTCGAATGGGGCGCGTTCTGGTCCACGCACAGCTACCAACGGCGTGACCCGGCCGACCTGGGCGAGCAGGGCCTGGCGTTCACGCAGCGCTTTCTGGCGCCCGCCGTCGGCACGCCCGGGCTGGACTATTTCCTGCCGGACAATTTCCGCTTCTACGGCGTGCAAATTTCTACCAACCTGCGCTACGAGCAGGAATACACCCGCGCCCTGCAACCCTACGCCAGCCTCAGCCGCACCTGGCACAGCAGCCTGGGACCGGGCTTCGGCCTGCGCCTGGGCCTGGCCGGCAGCGTGCTCGGCGCCGACCACCTGGCCCTGGGTTTTGGCCTGACACGCTCGGGCGTGCAGTCCCTGGGCCTGACACGCAGCCTGCTGCTGACTTACCGCCTTCACTTCTAACAACGGGAACCACCATGCGATTTCTACCCCTTCTGCGCCGCCTGCCGTTGCTCGCCGCCGCCGGCGCCCTGGCCCTGCTGGCCGCCTGCTCCACCGTCGAACGCGGCCAGGCCGTGCCGCTCGAACGCGGCGCCAGCTGGGTCGTGCTGCCCTTTGCCAACCAGACCGACACCCCCCTGGCCGGCCAGCGCGCCGAAGCCGTGGCGCAGGCGCTGCTCATCGGCCAGCAGGTCGGCGCCGTGCGCAATGCCCCGCGCAGCACGCAGCAAGAAGCGCTGTTCAACAGCGACGACAGCCAGCGCCAGGAAGAGGCCCTGGCCTGGGCGCGCGCGCAGCAGGTGCGCTACGCCCTCACCGGCTCGGTGCAGGAGTGGCGCTACAAGGTCGGCGTCGATGGCGAGCCCGCCGTCGGCCTGACGCTGCAGATCATCGACGTCGCCAACGGCAACATTCTCTGGAGCGGCACCGGTGGCCAAAGCGGCTGGAGCCGCGAGGCCCTGGCCGCCGTGGCGCACAAGCTCATGCGCAAGCTGCTGCACACCGGCCTGGCCGACGCCCGCTGAGCCGCCGCGCCATGACCACGCCCCGCCCCTCCGCGCTGCAACTGCCCCAACACCTGTTGGGCAAGCTGGTCGCGCGCCCAGCCCACCCGCTGGCGGTGCTGGCCGAGGCCCTGGCCCTGCCGCTGCTGGCCCTGGTGTTGGGCCAGTGGTGGGCGCCAGCCGATCCGCTACAGACCCAGGGCGCGTTTGCCTGGCCCTGGCTGGCACCAGTGGTGGCGGCGCTGCACTACGGCCCCATGGCCGGCCTGGCCAGCGCCAGCGTGCTGCTGTGCGGCTGGCTGCTGCTGCACCTGGGGCATTGGGATGTTTTTCCGCAGATGTATTTCCTCGGCGGTCTCATCCTGACCATGCTGGTGGGCGAGTTCTCCAGCCTGTGGCAGGCGCGGGCACGCCGCGCCGAAACGTTGCAGCAGTACCTGGAGCAGCGCCTGGGGCAGCTGGTGCGCCAGCATTACCTGCTGCGCCTGTCGCACGACAAGCTGGAGCAGGAGCTGATCGGGCGCCCGATGTCGATGCGCGACGCGCTGGCGGCGCTGCGCGACGTCGGCCGCGAGCCCAGCGCCCTGGCGCAGGCCCCCGACACCTTGCTGCGCCTGCTGGCGCAGTTCTGCCAGCTCGAAGCCGTGGCCCTGTACCCCATCGTCCAGGACGCACTGCAGGCGCAGCCCCAGGCCCAGCTGGGCAGCTGCAGCCCGCTGCAAGCCGACGACCCGATGGTGCAGCAGGCGCTGCAGACGTACCAGCTGTGCCACATCAGCCAGATGCTGCGTGCGCAGCAGCATTCGCGCTACCTGGTGGCGGCGCCGCTGCTGGATCTGGCGGGCGAGCCCTACGGCCTGTTGCTGGTCGAGGACATGCCCTTCTTTGCCCTGCAGGAAGAAAACCTGCAGACCCTGAACCTGCTGCTGGGCTACTACACCGACGGCCTGTCGCTGCAGGCCCTGGCCGCACCCATCGTGCAAGCGCATCCGGACTGCCCTGCGCCGTTTGCCTTTGAGCTGCAGCGCCTGGCGCATATCCACGCCAGCACCGGGGTGCCGAGCATCATCGTTGCGCTGCAGTTCCAGGCCCGGGCGCTGGCGCAGGAGCTGCCGCAGCAAATCCTGCGTCTCAAGCGCGAACTCGACGAAACCTGGCTGCTAGCCGGCCCGCAGCAGGCCCTGCTGGCGGTGCTCATGCCACTGGGCGAGGCCAGCACCGCCGAGGGCTACATCGCCCGCCTGGAGGGCTGGATACGCAACAAGGGGGGCAGCACGCTCGATGCGGCGGGCGTGTTCGTGCACGTGCTGCCGCTGCAGGGCGCAGCACCGCTGGCCACCATCGCCCAGCTGCAGGCCCTGGCCCATGCTTAACCTCA
>JAJTBK010000444.1 GCA_021286965.1 Comamonadaceae bacterium
TTGATCACGCCAAATATGCGGCCCGCTATCTGGCCGAGTTTTGCTACCGTTTCAACCGCCGCTTCAACCTCAGGGCTATGCTGCCCGGCTTGCTCAGAGCCGTGGCTGCTACCGCACCGCTGTCATTGAAGGTGTTACGCGTATCTGAGGTACGTACCTAATCAGGGATTTTTATTCCAATTCGACGAGCCCATGGCGGCGCCGGGCGCGCTGGCAGGCGTCGCTGCCGGCCTCGAACTCGCGGCAAGGCGAGGGGCGCCATTCGTAAATGCCGCAGGCCACTTGCTGGCCCAGGCGGCCGCTGAGGGCGGCGCAGCGCGGCGGCACGTGGTCGGTGCCGCGCAGGCGGCGCAGGCTGTCGGTGACGGGCATGGCCAGGCCATCGGGCACGTCGCCGCCCATTTCCTGGGTTTCATGGACGGAGAAATCGACGCGAAAGCTTGCGCAGCAGGCGCCGCAGGACAGGCAGGGGTGGCTCATGGCAGGCTGGCAATAGCAAAAGCTGCGCATTGTGCGCCGCTCCTGGGCGCGCGGCATAATCGCGCGCCCGAGAGATATTGGAGAGATGCTGATGACCCAAGTGCTAGACGACCTGGTGGCCCTGCTGAGCCTGGAGCCGATCGAAGAAAACCTGTTCCGTGGGCGCAGCCAGGATCTGGGCTTTCGCCAGCTCTTTGGCGGCCAGGTGCTCGGCCAGTGCGTCTCGGCGGCCAGCCAGACGGTGGCGCCGGAGCGCCAGGTGCACTCCCTGCACGGCTATTTCCTGCGCCCGGGGGACGCCAGCCTGCCGCTGATCTACCAGGTCGAACGTGTGCGCGATGGCGGCAGTTTCACTACCCGGCGCGTGACGGCGATCCAGAAAGGCCAGCAGATTTTTACCTGCTCGATGTCGTTCCAAAACCGGGAAGAAGGTTTTTCGCACCAGCCGACCATGCCCGAGATGCCGGGGCCCGAGGGCCTGGCCTCCGAGACCGAGCTTGCGCGCCTGGTGGCGGCGCAAATTCCCGAGCGCCTGCGCGAGCGCGCGGTGAGCGACAAGCCGATCGAGATCCGCCCGGTGACGGTGCTCAACCCCTTTGCGCCCCAGCCCTGCGAGCCGGTCAAGTACGTGTGGTTCCGCGCCGCCGGCAGCCTGCCCGACGAGCCGCAGCTGCACAAATTCCTGCTCGCCTACGCCAGCGATTTCAACCTGCTGACCACCGCCATGCAGCCGCATGGCGTTTCGGTGTTCCAGAAATTCATGCAGGTGGCGAGCCTCGATCATGCGTTGTGGTTCCATGACGACCTGCGCCTGGACGACTGGCTGCTCTACGCCATGGACAGCCCCTGGTCGGGCAACGCACGCGGCTTTGCGCGCGGCAGCATCTACAACCGCGCCGGCCAGCTCGTGGCTTCGGTGGCGCAAGAAGGGCTGACGCGGCTGCGCGAGGACTGGCGTTAAGCGTCAGGCGTTAGAACGTCAGGCGGCCTCGGGGTAGAGCCAGGCCGGGTCCACCGGCGCCAAGCCGTGGGCCTGGCGTGCCTGGGCGCAGCGCTCATCGCCCATGGCAAAGCTGCGGCAGGCGCTCGGGCGCCGCTCGTAAATACTGCAGATGGATTGTTCGCCGCAGCGCCCGATCAGCGCGGCGCAGCGCACCGGGTGCTGCGCCGTGCCGTTCATGCGCCAGCGGTTGCCAGAGACTTCGTGCGCCAGGGCGTCGGGCACGCTGGCGCCCGTGCTGGCGAGTTCATAGACGGAAAATTCAACGCGGTATTGGTGGCAGCAGGCACCGCAGGTCAGGCAGGGGTGGGTGGCGTCGTTGGACATGGCTTCGGGCTGGATGCGCAGCCCGAAGAAACGCCAGAGGCGTGAAACAGGGGGGGCTGCGGACACAAGGGCACGCGCCCACGGTCAAGCCCCTGGGCGCGGTCAGGCGGGAGGGCGTGCCCAGCGATGCGGCGGGCGCATCATGTGGTGGCGGTAGGCGTCGGTCATTGCGCGATGCGGCCCAGCAGCAGGTATTCCATGAGCGCTTTTTGCACGTGCATCCGGTTCTCGGCCTCGTCCCAGACGACCGATTGCGGGCCGTCGATGACCTCGGCCATCACTTCCTCGCCCCGGTGCGCGGGCAGGCAGTGCATGAACAGGGCGTCGGGTGCGGCCACGGCCATCATGGCTTCGTTCACGCACCAGTCGGCAAACGCGGCCTTGCGCGCCTCGTTCTCGGCTTCGTAGCCCATGCTGGTCCAGACGTCGGTGGTGACCAGGTCGGCGCCCCGGCAGGCATCCATCGGATTGCTATAAAATTTATAGCTGTTGGCGCTGATTGCGCCTGCTCCAGCGGCCAATTTTTCATCAATTTCGTAGCCGCTGGGGGTGCTCACGTGCACCGTAAAGCCCAGGATGCTGGCTGCCTGCAGCCAGGTGTTGGCCATGTTGTTGCCGTCGCCCACCCAGGCCACGGTTTTGCCGGCAATGCTGCCCCGGTGCTCGATGTAGGTGAACAGGTCAGCGAGGATCTGGCAGGGGTGGAATTCGTTCGTCAGGCCGTTGATGACGGGCACGCGCGAGTACTGGGCAAAGCGCTCGATCTTGGCCTGCTCGAAGGTGCGGATCATGACGATGTCGGTCATGCGGCTGATGACGCGCGCGCTGTCCTCGATCGGCTCGGCGCGCCCGAGCTGGCTGTCGCCCGTGGTCAGGTGGACGACGGAGCCGCCCATCTGGTACATCCCGGCCTCGAAGGAGACGCGCGTGCGCGTGCTCGCTTTCTCGAAAATCATGGCCAGGGTGCGGTCGGTCAGTGGCTGGTACTTTTCGTAGGTCTTGAAGCGGTGCTTGATGAGGGCGGCGCGCTCGAACAGGTAGGCGTATTCGTCGGCAGAAAAATCAGCAAACTGCAGGTAATGCTTCATGGTCGGGACTTTGTGAGGGAGGGGCTCAGGCAGCGAGCAGCGCTTGCACCAGGGGTTTGAGGCGGGTGACGATTTCGTCGGCTTCGGCGGTGCTCAGGATCAGCGGTGGCACCAGGCGGATGACGCGCTCGGCCGTCACGCTCAGCAGCAGGCCGGCGGCGGCCGCCTGGCCGATGAGTTCGCCGCAGGGGCGGTCGAGCTCCACGCCCAGCATCAGGCCCTGGCCGCGCACCTCGACCACGCCGGCCATGCTGCCGAGCTCGCGTTCGAGTGCCACCTTCAGGTGCGCGCCCACCGCTGCGGCATGGGCCAGCAGGCCGTCCTCATGCATGATGCGCAGGGTTTCCACGCCGGCGCGCATGGCCAGTGGGTTGCCGCCAAAGGTGGTGCCGTGGTTGCCCGGCTGCAGCACGTTGGCCGCCTTGGGACCGGCGACGACGGCGCCAATGGGCACGCCCGAGCCCAGGCCCTTGGCCAGGGGCATGACGTCGGGCACGATGTCGGCCCACTGGTAGGCAAACCACTTGCCGGTGCGGCCCAGGCCGCATTGCACCTCGTCGATCATCATCAGCCAGTCGCGCTCGTCGCACAGCGCGCGCAGTTGGCGCAGGTAGTCGGCGCGCATGGGGTTGATGCCGCCTTCGCCCTGGATGGTTTCAAAGAACACGGCAACCACGTTCGGGTTGCCCTCGGTGGCGCGGCGGATGGCGTCGATGTCGTTCGCCGGCACGCGGATGAAGCCTTCCACCAGCGGCCCAAAGCCGCTGTGGATTTTAGGGTTGGCGGTGGCCGACATGGTGGCGATCGAGCGGCCATGGAAGGCTTTTTCATAGACCACGATCTCGGGCTTGGCAATGCCCTTGTCCACGCCAAACTTGCGTGCGATCTTGAGCGCGGCCTCGTTCGCCTCCAGGCCCGAGTTGCAGAAGAACACCCGCTCTATGCCCGAGAGCCGCACCAGCTCGGCGGCGAGCTGCTCCTGGCCGGGGATGTGGTAGTAGTTGGAACAGTGGA
>JAJTBK010000467.1 GCA_021286965.1 Comamonadaceae bacterium
CCCAGGGCGTAGGTGAAAATTTCACCGTCGTCCATGGAGATCAGCACGCCGTTCTTGCGCCCGCCGATTTCGCCCTTGTGCGGTTCGTAGCTGTCGAAGATGTTGGAGATCAGGCCGGAACCACGCGTGAGGTTCAGGAACTCGTTGGTAAAGCCGATCAGGCCGCGCGCCGGGATGCGGTACTCCAGGCGCACGCGGCCACGGCCATCGGGTTCCATGTTCACCAGCTCGCCCTTGCGCTCACCCAGGGCCTGCATCACGCCGCCCTGGTGGCCTTCTTCGATGTCAGCCGTCACCAGCTCGATGGGCTCGCAGCGCTCGCCGTCGATGTCCTTGAACACCACGCGCGGCTTGGACACCGCCAGCTCGTAGCCCTCGCGGCGCATTTCTTCCAAGAGGATGGTCAGGTGCAGTTCGCCCCGGCCAGAGACTTCAAAAATACCGTCTTCATCGGTCTCCTTGACGCGCAGCGCCACGTTGGAGCGCAGCTCTTTTTGCAGGCGATCCCAAATTTGGCGGCTGGTGACGAACTTGCCCTCGCGCCCGGCCAGCGGGCTGGTGTTGACGCAGAAGTTCATGGTCAGCGTCGGCTCGTCGATCTTGAGCATGGGCAGGGGCTGGGGGTTGGCGACGTCCGTAATCGTCTCGCCAATGCCCACGTTCTCGATGCCGTTGATGAGCACGATCTCGCTCGGGCCGGCTTCCGTCACCTGCACCCGATCCAGGCCCTGGAACTGGTGGATTTGGTTGATGCGGCCCTTGTAGCTATTGCCATCCGGGCCTGCCATGACCAGCACGTCCTGGCCCGCGCGCAGCGTGCCCTGGGTGATGCGGCCGACGCCAATACGGCCCACAAAGGTGGAGTAGTCGAGCGCCGAGACCTGCATCTGCACCGGCGCGTTGGCGTCGCCCTTGACCGAGGGCACATGGCTCAGGATGGTGTTGAACAGCGCCGACATGTCCGGGCCCCACTGCTCGCCCGCAGCGCCCTGCTCCAGCGCGCTCCAGCCGTTGATGCCCGAGGCGTAGACCACGGGGAAATCGAGCTGCTCGTCGGTCGCGCCGAGCTTGTCGAACAGGTCGAACGCAGCGTTCACCACCTTGTCGGGGTTGGCGCCGGGCTTATCGACCTTGTTCACGACGACGATGGGCGTCAGGCCCAGGGCCAGCGCCTTCTTGGTGACGAAGCGCGTCTGCGGCATGGGGCCTTCCTGCGCGTCGATCAGCAGCACCACGCCGTCCACCATGGACAGCGCGCGTTCGACCTCGCCGCCGAAGTCGGCGTGGCCGGGCGTGTCGAGGATGTTGATGTGCGTGCCTTCCCAGCTCACGGCGCAGTTCTTGGCCAGGATGGTGATGCCGCGCTCACGTTCGATGGCGTTGTTGTCCATGACCGTGTCCACGACTTTTTCGTGCGCGGCGAAGGTGCCCGACTGGCGCAGCAGCTGGTCCACCATGGTGGTTTTGCCGTGGTCCACGTGGGCAATGATGGCAATGTTGCGGATTTGTTTGCTCATAGCGGTGTTTTCCAAAATGCCGCGTTGTCCACAGGGGGTTGGGTGCGCGGCGCACTTTCCAGAATTTGTTGAATTTCCAGCGGCGAGAGCAGCCGGTCGGCAATCAGCTCGCCCTGGGTGACATGGCCCACGCCCAGCAGGGCACGGGGTCGGTCGCCATACACGGCGACGGCGAGCGCATCGGCCCAGCGTCCCCGGCGGCGCACGCCCGAGAGAAAGCGCCCGGCATCTTCCTCGCCCAGGATGACCGGGGTGTGGCCTTGCAGCAAGGCATCGACCGGTTGCAGGCAGGCCAGGCGCTGCGCCTCGTCCATGGCTTCGAGCGCGGCAAGCGTCACGCAGCCGTCCAGCCCCAGGCCGCCGGTTTCGATGCGGCGCAAAAACACCAGGTGCGCACCACAACCGAGCGCAGCACCAATGTCTTCGCCCAGGGTGCGAATGTAGGTGCCTTTGCTGCATTGAACTATCATTTTGATAGCTGGTTGCGCTTGCTCTGTATGCGTTAGAGCCAGATTTAATGCATGAATCGTCACGTCGCGTGCCGGACGTTCGACCTCCACCCCAGCGCGCGCGTACTCGTACAGCGCCTTGCCGTCTTTCTTCAAGGCACTGTGCATGGGCGGCACCTGGCGGATGGCGCCGGTGAACTGTGCCTGCACCGCCGTCAGGCGCTCGGGGGTGAGCTGCGCGGCATCGACCGGACGCTCTTGCAGCACCTCGCCCTCGGCGTCGCCGGTGGTGGTGGTCACGCCCAGCAGGGCGATGGCCTCGTAGGTCTTGGGCGCATCGAGCTGCAGGGCGCTGAATTTGGTCGCCGAGCCAAAGCACAGCGGCAGCACGCCGCTCGCCAGCGGGTCGAGCGTGCCGGTGTGGCCGGCTTTTTCGGCGCGCAGCAGCCACTTCGCCTTTTGCAAGGCGTCGTTGCTCGATAGGCCCAGGGGTTTATCCAGCAGCAGCACTCCGTGCACCGGGCGCCGCTGCACCCGGATGCGGGGAGCGCGTGCGGTCATGCGGCGTCGTCGTCCTTGGAACGCGAGGCGACGGCACGGGCAATCAGCGCGTTCATGTCGGAGGCGCGCTCGCTCGTGCGGTCGTAGACGAAGTGCAGCGTCGGCACGGTATGGATGTGCAGGCGCTTGAACAGGCCGTTGCGCAAGAAGCCCGCCCCTTGGTTCAGGGCCTCTTGCGTCGCCAGGCCATCGCCGACGAGCACGCTGAAAAACACCTTGGCGTGCGCGTAGTCGGGCGTGACCTCCACGCCCTGCAGCGTCACCATGCCAATGCGTGGGTCTTTGAGCTCGCGCAGCAGCTCGGCCAGATCGCGCTGGATCTGGTCGGCCACTTTGAAGCTGCGGTTGGGGGCGGCGGGTTTCTTGGCGGCCATGGCTTACAGCGTCCGGGCAATTTCCTTGATCTCAAAGAGTTCGAGCTGGTCGCCTTCCTTGATATCGGTGTAGTTGCGCAGCTTGATACCGCACTCGAAGCCTTCCTTGACTTCCTTGACGTCGTCCTTGAGGCGGCGCACGGACTCGACTTCGCCGGTGTAGATGACGATGTTGTCGCGCAGCAGGCGGAACTTGCAGTTGCGCGTGACCTGGCCCGAGGTGATGTAGGAACCGGCAATGGTGCCGATCTTGGTCGCCACGAACACGTTACGGATTTCCGCCGTACCCAGGGCCTCTTCGCGCTGCTCGGGAGCCAACATGCCGGACATGGCCGCCTTGAGCTCATCCACAGCGTCATAAATGATGTTGTAGTAGTTGAGCTGCACGTCGTTGGCCTCGGCGTGCTTGCGCGCGTTGGCGTCGGCACGTACGTTGAAGCCAATGATGAGTGCCTTGGAGGCAATCGCCAGGTTCACGTCGCTCTCGCTGATACCGCCCACGCCGGCGTACACCAGCTGCACGCGCACCTCGTCGGTGGAAAGCTTGAGCAGCGACGCCGCGAGTGCTTCTTGCGAGCCCTGCACGTCGGCCTTGATGATGATGGGCAGGTTCTGCACCTCGCCGGCCTGCATTTCGGCAAAGACGTTTTCCATCTTCGCCGCCTGCTGCTTGGCCAGTTTCGTGTGGCGGAACTTGCCGGCGCGGTAGGTGGCGATTTCGCGGGCACGGCGCTCGTCGGAGAGCACCATGAACTCGTCGCCCGCCTGCGGCACGTCCGACAGGCCCTGGATTTCCACCGGAATGGACGGGCCCGCCGTCTTGGCCGGCTTGCCGTTTTCGTCCAGCATGGCGCGCACGCG
>JAJTBK010000472.1 GCA_021286965.1 Comamonadaceae bacterium
TTTCTGGCCGGGCGCCAGCACATGCACGCCGGTGGCCACCACCTGGTTGCCAGCCGCCAGCCCAGCGGCCACCACGACCTGGTTACCGTCCTGCCGCGCCACCTCGATCACCTGCGCCCGCACCGTGCTGCTGGCCGGGTCGAACAGCCACACCGCCGTCTGCTGCCCCTGGGCAAACAGCGCGCTCGTCGGCAGCAGCAACGCCGGCTGGCCCACCGTCTCCAGCGCTGCCGGGCGCACGTACACCGTCGCCCCCAGCGGCGGCAGGGCCTCGCCCCCAAGGGCGGCCTTGACGGTGAAAGTGCGCGTCACGCGGTCGGCACTGGCGGCCACGTCGCGCACCACCGCGCGCCAGGTGGCGCCGCCACTCCAGGCACGCACCAGCACCTTTTGCCCCACCTGCATCTGCCCGACCTCGTCCTCTGGCACGGCGAACACGGCGTCGCGCAGCCCATCCTGGGCCACGCGCAGCACCGGCTGGCCGGCAGCGAGCACCTGGCCGGGTTCGGCCTCGATGGCCGTGACCACGCCCGGCGCCCCCGCCAGCAGGCGCGTGTAGCCCTGCTGGTTGCCCTGTGCCTGCGCCTGCGCCCGGGCCTGCTGCCACTGCGCCTGGGCCGCGTCGTACTGGGCCTGGCGGCGCTCGAGCTCGGCGCCGCTGATGAAGTTCTGCTCCTTGAGCGGTGTAAAGCGCTTGAGCTCGGCCGCTGCCAGATCGCGCTGCGTGGCCGCAGCCGCCAGCTGGGCCTGCGCCGCCTGCGCCGCCAGGGCGTAGTCCTGGGCATCGATCTGCGCCAACAGCTGCCCGGGTTGCACCGCCTGGCCCAGCTCCACCGTGCGCCGCACCAACTTGCCGGCCACCTGGAAGCCCAGCGCCGTTTCGATGCGCGCGCGCACCTCACCGGCGTATTCGAGCTGCGCCTGCTGCGGCTGCTCGGCCACGGTCAGGAGCTTGACGGCGCGCACCGGCTCCGGCGCAGCCGCCGGGCGTGAGCAGGCCGACAACAACGACGCCAGCAGCGCCGCCCCCAAAAAAAACCCCGCACGCATGGGCGGGTAGGAAACAATGGTTCGCATGGAGGAAGGCCGGCGGCAGCGCCGGCAAATTAATGACCGATCGGTTATTAATCTATGTGAAAGCCTTTACCTCTGTCAAGAAGCGCGTGGCGCGCCTGCAGCGACAATCGCCGCCGTGAAGCCCCCTGCCCCCCCCTTACCCGTCACGCACTACGAGAATTTCCCCGTCGCCTCGCTGCTGTGCCCGCCGGCGCTGCGTGCGCCGATTGCCGCCATCTACGCCTTTGCACGCTGCGCCGACGACATCGCCGACGAAGGCCACGCCAGCGCCGCCCAGCGCCTGGCCGACCTGGCCGCCTACCGCAGCACACTGCTGGCCTGCGCCGATGGCGCCCCCGCCCAGGGGCGCTGGGCCGCCATTTTTGGCCCGCTGCAGCCGCAGCTGCAGCGCCACCGGCTGCCCGTGCCGCTGCTCGAGGATTTGCTCAGCGCCTTTGCGCAAGACGTGGCCATGACCCGCGACGGCGCCACCTACGCCGACCGCACCCAGCTGCTGGACTACTGCCGCCGCTCGGCCAACCCCGTGGGCCGCCTGCTGTTGCACCTGTACGACGAACGCGCGCCCGAGGCGCTACGGCAAAGCGACGCCATCTGCAGCGCGCTGCAACTGATCAACTTCTGGCAGGACCTGAGCGAGGATCTGCCCCGGGGCCGCCATTACCTGAACGACGCCGACTGCGCCGCACACGGCGTCGACCGCGCCCAACTCGCCGCCCTGGTGCCCACGCCCGCCACCAGCGCCTTGCTCGCCGAACAGGCGCGCTGGGCACGCACGCTCATGCTCAGCGGCGCGCCGCTGGTGCATCGCCTGCCCGGGCGCGTGGGCTGGGAGCTGCGCCTGGTGGTGCAAGGCGGGCTGGCGATCCTCGACAAAATCGACGCCTTGCAGGGACGCAATCTGTGCCAGCGGCCGGTGCTGACCAAGGCAGATGGGCCGCGCCTGGCCTGGCGTGCGCTGCGCATGTAGGCGGTGGGGGCATGGCCCGCGCAGGTGCGGTTCTGGCATAGCATGACCGCCCATGACTGTCAGCGTTTTTGACCTTTTCAAGATCGGCATCGGGCCATCGAGCTCGCACACCGTCGGCCCCATGATTGCGGCGCGCCAGTTCACCTGCGAGCTGCAGGCGCTGGGCCTGCTGGCGCGGGTGGCGCGCGTCGAGGTGGAGCTGTTTGGCTCGCTCTCGGCCACCGGCGTCGGCCACGGCACGGACCGCGCCGTGCTGCTCGGCCTGGCCGGGCACGAGCCCGAGCGCATCGACCCCGACGCCATCGCCAGCACCGTTGCCGCCATCACCGCCAGCGGCCAGATCTCGCTGCTGGGCCTGCAGCGCATCGCCTTTCATGCCAAGAGCGACCTGCTGCTGCGGCGCAAAAGCCTGCCCTACCACCCCAACGGCATGGTCTGCCACGCCTTTGCTGCCGATGGCAGCGCCCTGCTCTCGCGCCCGTACTACTCGGTCGGCGGCGGCTTTGTCGTCGATGAACAAGGCCAGCGCGTGCACAACGGCGCCGCCCCCGCCGCCCCCGAGAGCGCAGGCCACGGTGCCGGCCTGCCCTACCCCTACCGCACCGGCGCCGAGCTGCTGGCGCAATGCCAGGCCAGCGGCCTGTCGATTGCGGCCCTGACCCTGGCGAACGAGGAGCACTGGCACAGCCGCGCCGAGGTCGAGCAGCGCCTGCTGCACATCTGGCACACCATGGCCGCCGCCGTGCGCCGGGGCTGCGCCAGCAGCGGCGAACTGCCCGGCCCGCTGCACCTGCAGCGGCGTGCCCCGGCCCTGCACCAAAGCCTGCGCGAGCGCCCCGAGGAGGCGCTGCGCGACCCGCTGTCCATGCTCGATTGGGTCAACCTCTACGCCATGGCCGTGAACGAGGAAAACGCCGCCGGCGGGCGCGTGGTGACCGCACCCACCAACGGCGCCGCCGGCGTCATCCCGGCAGTGCTGCACTACTACGCCAAGTTCATCCCCGGCGCAGGCGATGCGGGCATCGTGCAATTTCTGCTCACCGCTGGCGCCATCGGCATCATCTACAAGCAGACCGCCTCGCTCTCGGGCGCAGAGGTGGGCTGCCAGGGCGAGGTCGGCGTTGCCTGCCCCATGGCGGCCGGGGCGCTCGCGGCCGTGCTCGGCGGCACGCCGGCGCAGGTGGAGAACGCCGCCGAGATCGGCATGGAGCACAACCTGGGCATGACCTGCGACCCCGTCGGCGGCATGGTGCAAATTCCCTGCATCGAGCGCAACGCCATGGGCGCCATCAAGGCCATCAACGCCGCCCGCATGGCGCTGCGCGGCGACGGCACGCACGTCGTCTCGCTCGACAAGGTCATCAAGACCATGATGCAAACCGGCGCCGACATGAAGACCAAATACAAGGAAACCTCGCGCGGCGGCCTGGCCGTGAACGTGGTGCAGTGCTAGTATTTTTATAGCTGCTCGCGCTTATCCTACAAGCGCCAGAGGCATAAAACTCCCCAAAACAAGCCCACGCTGGCGCCCCCGCCGCGCGTGGGACAATCGCCCCCCTATGACGCCCCAGCAGTACGTCCAGAACAAAGCCGCCGCCTCGGGCAGCAGTTTTTATTACGCCTTTCTCTTCCTGCCCGCGCCCCGGCGTGCGGCCATTACGGCCTTCTACGCTTTCTGCCGCGAGGTGGACGACGTGGTCGATGAAGTGAGCGATGCCAGCGTCGCGGCGCAAAAACTCGCCTGGTGGCAGGGCGAGGTGCGCCAGGCTTTTGCCGGCCAGCCCACGCACCCGGTCATGCAGGCGCTCATGCCGCTGGCGGGCGACTACGGCATCGAGGCGCGGCACCTGCTGGCCGTCATCGAAGGCTGCCAGATGGATCTGGAGCAGTCGCGCTACCTCGACTTTGCCGGCCTCACGCGCTACTGCCACCTGGTGGCCGGGGTGGTGGGCGAGGTGGCGGCGCGCATCTTCGGCCAGACCGATCCGGCCACCACGCAGTACGCGCACCGCCTGGGCCTGGCGCTGCAGCTGACCAACATCATCCGCGACGTGGGCGAGGACGCGCTGCGCGGGCGCATCTACCTGCCGATTGCCGAGCTGCAGCAGTTCGACGTCAAGGCGCACGAGATCACCCAGCGCCAGTACTCCGACCGTTTTACGGCCCTGATGCGCTTTCAGGCCGAACGCGCCCAGCGCTGCTACGACGAAGCCCTGGCGCTGCTGCCCGCCGCCGACCGGCGGGCGCAAAAACCCGGCCTGATGATGGCCAGTATCTACCGCACGCTGCTCGATGAAATCAGCCGCGACGGCTTCCAGGTGCTGCACCAGCGCACCAGCCTGACGCCGCTGCGCAAGTTCTGGCTGGCCTGGAAGATGCAGGCGCTAGGGCGGTTTTGAAGGTCGCCATCATCGGCGCCGGCTGGGCCGGGCTGGCAGCCGCCGTGCGCCTGACGCAGGCGGGTACGCACTGCAGCGTTTTTGAAGCCGCGCGCCGCCCCGGCGGCAGGGCCCGCACCCTCGCGCCCCAGGGCGACGGCCTGCGGCTGGACAACGGCCAGCACATCCTGATTGGTGCCTATGCGCGCAGCCTCGATGTGATGCGCAGCGTCGGCGTCGATCCCGATCAAGCCCTGCTGCGCCTGCCGCTGGCGCTGCGCTTTGCCGACGGCAGTGGCCTGGCCCTGCCCGACTGCGCCCCGCCCTGGGATGCGCTGATCGGCATCGCCCGCGCCCGGGGCTGGCACTGGCACGAGAAATGGGCCCTTTTGCACCGCGCCGCCCGCTGGCGTCTGCAAGGCTTTGTCTGTGCCCGTGACACCAGCGTGGCGCAGTTGTGCGCCGGGCTGCCGGCGCGGCTCATGCAGGAATTCATCGAGCCGCTGTGCGTCTCCGCCCTCAACACCGCCGCGCACGAGGCCAGCGCCAGCGTCTTTTTGCGCGTGCTGCAAGACAGCCTGTTCAGCGGCCACGGCGGCTCCAACCTGCTGCTGCCGCGCACCGACCTGGGCGCCTGCCTGGCCGATGCTGCCAGCACCTGGCTGCAGGCGCAGGGCGCGCACTGGCACAGCGGCGTGCGCGTGCAAGCCCTGCACGCCCAAGGCCCGCAATGGCAGGTGCAAGACCAGTGCTACGACGCCGCCATCGTCGCCACCGACAGCTCCTCGGCCCTGCGCCTGCTCGCGCCCTGGGCCCCGGCCCACTGGCTGGCAGCGGCGCAGGCGCTGCGCCACCACCCGATTGCCACCGTCTATGCCCGCATGAATATCCAGAGCAACAGGGCCCTCCTGCCCGCGCCCATGTTGGCGCTGCGCGCCGCGTCAGGCGCACCGGCGCAGTTTGTGTTTGACAAAGGCCAGCTCGGCTGCCCGCCGGGGCTGCTGGCCTTTGTGGTCAGCACCAGCGAAGGCAGCAGCGCCGCGTTGCAAGCGCAGGTGCTGGCCCAGGCCCGGGCGCAGCTCGGGCTGGAGGGCCTGCAGCCGCTGCAAACCGTGGTCGAAAAACGCGCCACCTTTGCCTGCACCCCGGGCCTAGAGCGCCCCGGCATGGCACTGCGCCCGGGCCTGTGGGCGGCGGGCGACTACATCGACGGCCCCTACCCCGCCACGCTCGAAGGTGCGGTGCGCAGCGGCGAGGCAGCAGCGCAGGCCGTGCTCAGTGCTTTTCCAGGTACCACTGGATGACGAACTTGGCGATGAAGCCGAGAAACCCCACGCCCAGGCCGAGAAAAATCACAAAAGTGCCAAACTTGCCGGCCTTGGACTGCCAGGCCAGGTGGCCAATGATGAAGACCATGAACAGGATGAACGCCGCCACCCCGTAGGTCAGAAAAAATTGCGACAGTTGTTCTTCGGTATAACCAAACAGCACGCTCGCTCTCCCCAACTCCAGCACAAAGGGCGGCAAGAATACCCCAGGCCCTGGCGTCCCATTGCCATGGCTGCCCTTTGCCACAATCGCCCCATGCCTTTGTCCCTCCCCTCCCGGTTTGCGCCCGAGCCCGCCCACACCCATGGCCAGGCCGAGCGCTGCGCCATTCTGTTGTGCAACCTGGGCACGCCCGACGCCCCCACCGCCCCCGCCCTGCGCCGCTATCTGGCCGAATTTTTGGGCGACCCGCGCGTGGTGGAAATCCCGCGCCTGCTGTGGCTGCCGCTGCTGCACGGCGTGATTTTGCGCACCCGCCCCGCCCAATCCGCCGCCAAGTACGCCAGCATCTGGACGCCCGACGGCTCGCCACTGCGGGCCTGGACGGTGCGCCAGGCCGCCTTGCTGCAAACCGCCTTGGAAAGCGCCGGCCACCCCGTGCTGGTGCGCCCGGCCATGCGCTACGGCCAGCCCGGCATGGCGGCGCAGCTCGACGCCCTCAAGGCCGAAGGCGCCACGCGCATCCTCGTGCTGCCGCTGTACCCGCAATACTCGGGCACGACCACGGCCAGCGTGTTCGACGCCGTCTATGCCTGGGCTGCGCGCCAGCGCCACCTGCCCGAGCTGCGCTTCATCAACCAGTACCACGACCACCCCGGCCACATCGCCGCCTTGGCGCACAGCGTGCGTCAGCACTGGCAGCAGCACGGCCAGGGCGAACAGCTGGTGATGAGCTTTCACGGCGTGCCCGAACGCACCCTGCACCTGGGCGACCCCTACCACTGCCAGGCACAAAAAACCGCCCGCCTGCTGGCCCAGGCACTGCAGCTGCCTGCCGAGCGCTGGCGCATCACCTTCCAGTCGCGCTTTGGCAAGGCCAAATGGCTCGAACCCGCGACCGAGCCCACCCTGGTACAGCTGGCGCAGCAGGGCTGGCGCCATGTCGATGTCATCTGCCCCGGCTTTGCCAGCGACTGCCTCGAAACCCTCGAAGAAATCAACCAGGAAGCGCGCCACGCCTTCCTGCAGGCCGGCGGCACGCGCTTTGACTACATCGCCTGCCTGAACGACCAGCCCGAGGGCATCGCCGCCCTGACCGACATCGCCCGGCAGCATCTGGCAGGCTGGCCCACCGCTGCCGCCAGCGCCACCCAGGCACCACATCGATGCGCCAGCCGCGACCGCGCCCTGGCGCAAGGAGCACCACAATGACCACCGCCCCCTGCCCCCGTCTTACGCCCGCGCAGCTGCGCCGGCACATAGACCCCGCCAGCCTGGGCTTTGCCGACACCAGCGCGCTGCTGCCAGAGCCCGTCACCTGGATCGGCCAGGAGCGCGCCCAGGCCGCCGCCCGCTTTGGCCTGGCGATGCAGCAGCCGGACTACCACCTGTTCGTGCTCGGCGAGGTCGGCAGCGGCCGCACCTCGCTCATGCGCCAGGCCATGCACGACGCCGCCGCCCAGCGCCCGGTGCCGCCCGACCTGTGCTACCTGCACAACTTTGACAAGCCCGAGCACCCGCGCGCCCTGCGCCTGCCCGCCGGCCAGGGGCGTGCGCTGCGCCAGGCGATGCAGCAGTGGGCCAAGACGCTGGAAGCCGAAATCCCCAAGCGCCTGGCCGCCCCCGACATCAAGGCCGAAGCAGAAAAAATCGACAAAACCTACCAGCACGCCGAGGCCCGCGCCTTTGCCGCCCTGGAGGTTTTTGCCCAAGCGCGCCACTTTCGCCTGACGCGCGACGGTGAACAAATGCTCTTTACCCTGCTGGGCCAGAACGCGCAGCCGATCACCGAGGCCGAAGCCCAGGCCCTGGCACCGGCGCAGCGCCAGGCCATCGAGCAGGCCGAGCAGGAGCTGCGCGCCGAGATCGTGCGTTTTCTCGACCACACCCGCCCCCTGGAGCGCACGCGCGACGAGGCCCAGGCGCAGCTGCAGCGCCAAACCGCCAAGCCGCTGGTGGACCATGCCCTGGACCCCATCCGCCAGAGCCTGCGCAAGCACATCAAGGACACCGTCAAGCTCGGCCACTGGTTCGAGCAGGTGCAGCGCGAGGTGCTCGAACACCTCGACCTCTTTCTGCCCCGCGAAGGCAACGACGACGCCGAACAAGACCGCCGTGACGACCTGGCCGACCTGCTCGACCTGTGCCGCGTCAACCTCGCCGTCGATAACGGCAGCCTGCGCGGCGCCCCGGTGGTGGTGGAGGACAACCCGCAGCTGCGCAGCCTGTTCGGCAACATCGAGCACCAGAGCGACGGCGATGCACCGCAGGCCGATTTCTCCAGCATCCACGCCGGCAGCCTGCTGCGTGCGCACGGTGGCTACCTGATGCTGTTTTTGCGCGACCTGCTGGGCGACGAACCGCTGTGGGAGAGGCTGCGGCGCTTTCTGCGCTGCTCGCGCCTGACGATCGAGGACGCCAGCGCGCACGGCCCCGGCGCCCCCGTGGCGCTGCAGCCCGAGAGCGTGGAGGTGGAGGTCAAGATCGTGCTCATCGGCTCGGCCGCCGAGTACTACCTGCTGCAAGAGGGCGACCAGGACCTGGCGCGGCGCTTTCGCGTCAAGGTCGATTTCGCCGAGCGCTTCGTCGCCACGCCCGCCACGCACCACGCCAGCGCCACCTTC